>JAYUYR010000264.1:0-9814 GCA_043752405.1 Sphingomonas sp.
AGCGCGTGGTCGCCTATCCCAATTGCAGCGTTCGCTTTTGATAAGCACGTCGCCATTCGGAAACGTCGTTGAGCATCGTGGCGGCAGCTGCTTCGACAAGGTCGGTCGATCGAGCAAGTGTGACGTGAGGATGCTCGAGTGCGTCGGCGATTCGCTTTAAATTGTCGGCAGTGCCTCGCGAGCGCTCCTCAGTGCTGCCAAAATCGCCCTGCATCCGGATGCCGAAGATCGCAGCGCCGATCGCGGGCAGACCCGCTGCCACAATGACGAACACCTTGCTATGCGACAATTCGGGATTGTGCAGAACAAGGTTGACGACAACCGAAGTCACGCACCCGATGATCGTCACCGCAAAAAGCAGGATACTCGTAACGTGAAGGCGATGGTCAAGCATGTGCATCTGTCCCGAATTCGTGGTGTTGTATGCCACCTGCGGTCGGAGCTCTTCGCGTACGATCATACGGCTAAGGGATCGGGCATTGGTAAGGGCTGCGGTCGGGCAGCCCGCTGCCCGCCAAACCGACCTCGCGTACCAATCGATCCAGCCGTTTTGCGGGGGAACACCCTGACGCTCACTGCTCGGAGGCGATGCCACGCCCAAAAGCTTCAGACTGCGCATGGGGCGGAGGCGCTCGGCAAGCTGACGATATTCAAGCCAGCGACGGTGCCATTGGCGTTTCGAACCAAAGAAAGTGTTGGCGACGAAAATCGCGATAACCGTGGGTTCGGCAACAGCAAGCACGGAGTGGTATTGAGGCAGAGTAAGCCCGAGAAGCGCAAGGAGGACGGCAACTGCGGCGAACGTGAAATTAAGGACATGACCCGAGCGATAGATTTGCGCATAATGCTGTGCGAGCCTGTCAGCCCAGGCGAACGAGACCTCAACCTCCTTAAAGATTTCAGCAACGCCCTTCAACTCAGGTTCGCAGGCTTGGTGAAGGGGACGCCACTCGCTACGCGCCGCCTCTTCATAAGGTGCAGAAATAAACGTTGACGCACGCGGACGCTTCACACCCAGCAATGCCAGCATGAGTGGATATTCGATCCGCGTCCGCAAGCGCTTCTGCCGTTCCCCCAGATAGCTGTAAAGATCGGCCTGTATTCGGGGATCGGCCGGGGGCCCGATGATAGCCTGGACGAGATCATGCAACGTGCTCGGTTCGACGTCGCGCTGAGGCATGCTATCCATGTCGGTCGCATCGACGAATTCGCTAAAGCCCGTCCAAAGGATGCGACTGCCGTCCGGCATTTGCGGATTCAAGTGTATGACAGGAACACCGCGCCGAAGTGCGTGTGAGACGACATCGGCGGTGCCCCCGCTTCCCCGCGCCGGCGCGCCGTCCCACAGCGCGATCAGAATGTCGCAATGTGCAACCGTCGCGCGACCCGCCAGAGCATAGCTTTCGTCGCGACCGCTTGCCTGTGGCGGCAGCTCGAGAATGCGATCCGCCTGATCAAGCAGGACCTGAAAGCGGGCATCGCCTTCAGGCTCGAAATCTTGGCGATAGTCTTCTCGTGGAAGCGGGAGGATAACCTCGAGGCGATAGCCGTTCTCGAGAGCGACTACTGCACCGAATTGATCCGCGCCTTCGGCCAGTGGAGAGACGAAAGTAGGTTTGAATGGCGCTTCGTCGAACAGCTGTGGATGCTGGTTCCGCAGCTGCGCCGTCTCGTCGGCGAGCGTGCGCAGCAGTTTGGAAATGATAGGATGAGCCGTGGTCTCTACCTCTTCGTCCAGAACTGGAGGTCGATGACCGGTGATGCCGACGGCGAGGCCAAGCTTCGGACGTGGCGGATGGGCACGATTCACAGCACAATCATGCCCGACCCGGTTCAAACCTGCAACCTCAGCCTGCTATGGTCAAAGGTCATGATCAGGGCGTATTATAATTGGAGCTCCCCGAGGAGGGGGCATGCCGAAAATGGGATGTGACATCATCAAATTCGCTCGGGAAGGCTGTCACTCCGAGCGCCTTCGCTTGAGCTTTGATGCGAGCTAAAAGGTTTCAATCGCCGCCAAGAGCTGAAGGTTTCGGTTCGATTCTACTGCGCGGCAAGCACATGTCCGGCGTTACCCTGGCGGACGCGAGACCGGCGCATTGCCGCGCCCAACGTCCCAAATCCGACAATCAGCATGGCCCAGCTGCTCGGTTCAGGCACCGCTGGAGCTTCGACGACGCGTAGCCGCAGCCGCGCCTTGTCAAACCCACGGTCGAGGACGAACCCCACTGGTTCCATGGTTTCGAGTCCCCGTTCAGACACCGATGGACGGCTTGGTATAATTCCGCCCGTATTTCGCGGATCGCCGAATGCGACCTGCACCCCGTCACAGAGCGTTACGTCCAAGCAAATGCCGTAGGAGTTAAGCACAGTCTTGGCGCTGTATGTCAGGGTAGTCGTCGCGCCCGGTGCCAGCGGATCGAGGAAGACACTGAGATCTGTTGCTTTCCAATCGAGCCCGATCTGTGCGGGGTCATTGTACGCTTCCAGACCATTGAAGACTGATCCATCCGATGTTGTGATGAACGCCCCTAGCGAAGAAACTTTGCCCTGTGCGCTATAAAGGAGTTTGCTAATCCCGCCGATGTTCTGCGTAATTTCGAAAATGAATGAGCCGGACGACGCCGTATTGGCATTCTGGACAAGCCCGAAATGGCCGGGCGTTATATTCGATATCATCTCGAGCCCGGTAAAGCTGGTGCCGGTGTTCGTTATCGTGTTGATAATCTGCGTCGTTGCACTGACCGAGCAAAAGCCCTTGCACTGGATGTTCTGCAGGAAAAAGAAGCTTGCATCTTCGGCGACAAGCGTTTGATAGTTTAATTTTACTTCGGTCGCCAACTCAGGACTATTTCCTGTATCGGTAATTGCGACTGAGCCGCCGGCACCTGAGAAAGTCCCTGCGTTACCAGGAGCAAAATCATAGGTGTAGCCGCTAGAGCTCGTCAACGACTCCGTGATCCCTGCCTGCGCCGACGGGATGGCAGACGCGGCAATAAGTGCGGATGCAGCGCCAAATCGTGAGACTTTGTGCGCCAGTATCTTCGTAACAAGTTGCCATTTCATCGGTTTCGCCCCCCCGGGATCACTGCAATTCCGTTATTGCTAAGATTTCCTTAATTTTGCAACGATATGTTTGTCGGCGCCGTCTCATAAAGGGGCGCTTGTCGCAGCCATAAGTTATAGAGCTGAGCGGCTTGGCCAATGTATCATTCACGGATTTGGCGCATCACGATGCAGCTATGATTTCCGAGCCCAGAAGATCCTTTGCCCGGCGCGATCCTGGCCTGAACGGCAAGCGCGGACAGGCAATCGCGATCGGCCTCGGCCGCACGTCCCGATCGCGCGAGGACCCTTGCCCGCGCCAAAAGGAGCTCAACCTGGTCGGGGTCGTCCGGACCGTAGGCGGCATCGTAGATCGCTTTCGTCCGCCCGAGCATTACCAGTGCTGTTACACTGTCACCGCTTGCTGATGCGGCCTCAGCTGCGTAAAAGTCGACGTCGCCCACGGTCGGGTTGTCGCGGCCATAGAGTTTGGAATATACTGCCCGCGCGTTATCGAAAGCCTGCAGCGCACCATTGTAATCCTTGCCGCCGATCCGAATTCGCCCCAGCAGTAAATTCGCCGCCGCGACCGTCGGGTGATCGGCTTCGAGTACCTTAGTGTAGACCGATAGCGCCCGCTCTATCCGCTTCTCGGCGCGGGCATAGCGCCCGCTTTCGAAGTCGTTCAACGCTTGGTTCTGAACAGCCGCTGCGGTAAGCACATTGTCTGCGCCGAACCTCGAGAAATACAGCGCCGCCGCCTCGCCGAACAATTGATTCGCGCGCGCGAACGCCTTTAGTTGTAAAAGCGCCTGCGCCTCGCTCATAAGCGCGCGGCCGATCTCCTCGCGATTGTCGCCCGCTGCGGCCCGGTGTCCAGCCACCGAGTCGCCAAATAAGGTCGCCGATCGCGTGTAATCGCCACTGAGATACGCGATCATCCCGCGCGATTGCGCGATCGCCGCACCCAGCTTGGTCGCGTCGGGCCCGCTACGGTCATATGCGTTCTCGGCCGCGCTCACATATGCGTCGCTAACTTTGGGTGCGCCGCGCTTCGCTGCAAGCGCAGCCAGTTTCAGCAAGATGCGTGTGCGCTGCTCCCCCGGCGCCGTCGTCAACCGAAGCGAAGCGCGAAGGTCGCGCTCCGACTCGCGCGGCAGCCCCAAGTTGTAGTAAATCTCGCCTGTCGCCTGCAGGAGCCGTGCACTGACTGCCGGTTCGTCCTTCAAGGCTGCGCTTGCCCGCCGGCTGGCGCGCTCGAGAATGTTGATCGCAGTGATCGTACGCGGGTTTTCGGTCGCTGGATTTGCGATCGCAAACGTATCGATCAAAAACGTCAAACTCTTGTCTGCCAGCCGCCGCTGTGACTCCGCCACCTGTCGTTGCATCTCGGCATAGATGGCAAGTCCGATCGTCAAAACTGCGATCAACACCGAAGTTGCGGTGATCGCCGCCAGTCGGCGCTGACGCCGCGCGACATCGCGGCGCACAAGCGCATCAAGTTTCAGTCCGGTCAGCCCGCTGACGAGTTTTAAGAGCGCAAGCCGCCGACCATCCTTATTAGGCCGGATGTCGGCGGCAATCGGTTCCGCCGGGACGGTCGAAAGGCTCCCGTCCGCCGCGAGCCGAAAGCGGAGCGCCGCCGGGAAACATTCGCGCGCGTCCCCCGCATAGGGTTCTCCGTCGATGATAAGCGCAAGCGTCCGTGCCTCGCCATGGAGCCGCTTGAAGCTCAGTATCTCCTCATTTACCCAGTGCGACTTGGCCGACTTCGGGCTGCATATTACGATCTGGAACCGCGAACGCGCGAGGGCGGCGCGCAGCTCGACGCCAAGGTCACTGCTTGCGGGAAGTTCGTCGCGGTCGCGAAACACAGGGAGCAGGCGACGTGGTACCGTTCCAAGGGGGGATGCCGTTCCGACGAGCGTTTTTGGAAGCCGGTAATTCTCCAGCTTCCGGTGCAACCAAGTCGTGCATTTTTGGTCGGCGTGGCTGTAGCTGATGAAAGCTGAATAGCGCTCAGGCTCCGTCGTCAGTGCAGGGCTGTCGGACAAATCGCGGGTCGGTCGCTAGGCAACTTTGCAAACACGACGCGAACGGCGGCGACGCAGCATCGTGCCGACCACTCCGAAAGCGGTGACGAGCAAGGCCCAACTACCGGGTTCCGGTACGGCGCCGGGATCGAGGCGGATACCGAGGCCCGAGGGCGATCCACCCTTCCCATTACCCGAAATCGAAAAACTGTACGCACCGGGTCCGATCCGGACCGCAAGCTTGCTGTAGGACGCGTTGAGCCAGAACGAACCGTACGGCCCGCTCGCCTGAACGTCGGCCGCGCTGCCAGCGAAGAAAGTCGTTGCACCTGCGACGCCACCCGTCAGGGTGTAAATATCACCCGGAATGAAGCGGTCGACAATGCTCAGCACCGATGCCTCTGCGACCGCGAAGGTCCAGGCAGAATTTGTCGTTGGGACTCCGGATTTGGGCGCGATATCGTCTTGCCAACCAGAGCCACTAAGCAGGACCGCAGCCTGCGCGGACTGCGCCGGTATGGCGAGTAGCAAAGCTGCAAACGCACCTATCCAATACTTCATGACAAAGCCCTCGTGACGATTATTTACGACCGAGGAACCTTCGATCTATCGTTTCGACAGCCGGGCTCTTGTCCGGAGCGGTAAACGATTTCTTGAGACAATCAAAGCCTATTAAGTATCCGAAGAGACTGTCTTTTAAACTGGCAAATCGAGCAAGTGTTTCAAAAAGATCCACTGGTGCCAGGCTCGGCACTTCGCGCTAGCGCGTCCTCGGCGTCGAACTTTATAGGCGCGTTGCCCACAAGCCCGCGCACTTGAACGCGAAATCTTTTGCGATTTTACGGCTGTCGAGATTGCGTTTTTGAGGGCATGCTGCGGAAGATAGAGGAGATCCTAGCTACTCATACCGCTGCCGTGTGACCGGAACCTACCGTCAGTTGATTGTGTCGAACGGGCACTGCCAGACCAATCTGGCAACCCGTGCCCGCCGTTGGAAGTTAGTGGTACGACACGAAAATCGAGAGCAAGGCCCGTCAGTCCCTTTCCGCAGTTTCAAATCATGACCCGAAGCGATTCGCGTTGTGGTTATGATGTCTGCCTGCTTTGCGCTATCGCTATGGGGTGGAGGATTTGGTGTCGAACGCGGCATTGATCTTTGCCGTGGGACAGTGGAGTTATGGTGGGACCGCTTTGGTTCAATGTTTGCTGGACATCAACCGGCGGTGGTTAGTGCGATGCGTGGCGTGCGCCATTGGCGCTCGCGCCTGAATGAGGTTACACGAGGGAGATATCCTCAATAGCTTTGTAACCACGACCAGTGACAAAGAGCGTTGACCCCTTTCTTTGACAGTGCCTCCGACAGGTTGGCATACGGCTGCCTCTCGGCCCGTAGTTGCTTTGAGCGTCTTTGCGGAATATGCTCGACAAGCGAGTGTGGCGTTTGTCCTTTCGAAAAGAGGATATCCTATGAACGACATGATCGACGAAGTCGTCGTGAACGGCTTGGTGGGCAAAGTGATCGGTGACATCGCTGGTGCAATGAGTCTGTTTATGGCATATCTCGGCGATCAGGCAGGCGTATTCAACGCGCTAGATGGTGCCGGTCGACTAACGGTAGACGAGCTTGCCGAGAAGTTAAGTCTTAATCCTAAATACCTCCACGAATGGCTCGGGTCTGTCTGTGCCGCAGGCTATGTCAGGCACCATGCCGAAGACGGGACTTTTTCAATAACTTCGGAGCAGGCGCTGGTCTTCGCGCGTGAGGGGCAGCCTGCGTGCATGCAGGGTTTCTTCCAGTTAATCGTGTCGCAGTTTGCCGGGCATGAACTGGCGACCAAAACGTTTCGGACTGGCAAAGGGCGACCATGGGGCGATCATCCGCAATGTTTGTTCTGTGGCACCGACCGATTTTTCCGGCCCGGTTACCAGACTAACTTGATCGACAACTGGATTCCTGCGCTTGTGGGGGTGGAAGCCAAACTGAAGGCGGGTGGGAAAGTTGCCGACATAGGCTGCGGCCACGGCTCATCGACAATGCTGATGGCCCAAGCCTATCCCAACTCGACGATCCACGGCATCGATATGCATGGTCCTTCCATCGAAGAAGCTAAGTCTAAAGCTGCGGCGGCGGGGGTAACCAATGTGGAGTTCCACGTCGCCAGGGCCCAGGACTTTGCCGGGGAAGGCTACGATTTTGCCTGCATTTTTGATGCCTTGCACGACATGGGCGATCCGGTGGGCGCAGCGCGCCACGTTCGCGACACACTGGCGCCGGGCGGTACGTTTTATGTTGGTCGAGCCCATGGCCGGGGATACGATGACCGAGAACATGAATCCGCTCGGGCAAATTTTTTACGCTGCGTCGTGCACCATCTGCACGCCAAACTCACTATCTCAGGAGGTTGGGCTCGGCCTTGGGGCTCAGGCCGGTAAAAAGCGGCTTGCCGAAGTTTGCCGCGAGGCCGGCTTTAGCAAAATCCGCCGCGCGGCAGAAACTGCTACCAACATGGTTTTAGAGGTAACCGGCTAAAGCTCGCACTCCGCCCCTTTGGCCCAGGCATTTGCCAATCTGGTATCAACGTTTCCACCAGAGATGGGTTCGGATCATAATCACAGCACCCCACCGCCGTTAAATTAAACGAACCGCATTTGTGGGCTTGTCATAAGCCTTCAGCAACGATCGGCGCGATACGGGTTGCAATGACGTCAACGCCTTTGGCGCTGGGGTGGACTCCGTCTGCCAGCATTAGCCGCCGGTCACCGATCATGCCTTCAAGAAGAAAAGGATCGAGCGACGCTGCATATTTTTTCGCCAGATCGGGGTACATTGCGTCGAACAGCGCAGTGTAATCCTGGCCGAGGTTGGGTGGTGCACGCATTCCGGTGAGCATAATTGGGATATCTCGCTGCTGCAGCTCGTCGAGCATCGCTATGAGGTTAGCGCGCGTTTCTGAAAGTGGGATCTGGCGCAGCAGGTCGTTGCCGCCCAGCCCGAGCATAACAAGGTCAGGTTTTCGTGGCAGCTTGTCGAGCGTGAAGGGCAGGCGCTTGCGCCCTGCCGCCGTCGTGTCGCCCGAGACACCAGCGTTCACGACTGTTGCATTTACGCCTTGCTTCCGCAGCAACGCTTCCACCTGTGAGGGCATGCTCTCGCCGCGTTCGAGACCGTAGCCCGCATAAAGGCTGTCGCCAAACGCAAGGATCAACCGCTCGGGTCCCTTGACCGTCACAGGCTGCGCGACGACCGCGGCGATCTGAGGGGTCTCGGCACGGTTGGCGACGTCGGCTTGATTACAGGCGGACAACAACGCCACTTGGAGGATGGCGAGCGCGCCCACATATACGGACCGAGCGGGTTTCATGGACATAAGCATTGATTTCTTTCGATAGCGACCACGATATGGTAATCGACGCGCGCGGCATCACCCTTGCATTGGGCAATCCACCGACGCAAATTCTGCACGGTCTTGACCTGTCCGTCGCGCGCGGGACGAGTGTTGCGCTGCTCGGGCCCTCGGGGTCGGGAAAATCGTCGCTAATGGCGATCCTCTCCGGCCTCGAGCGCGCCAGCGGCGGCACCGTCCTGGTGGACGGTCTCGACTTTGGCGGATTGAGCGAAGACGGACTGGCGCGTGCGCGGCGCGGCCGAATCGGTGTCGTGTTGCAGGCTTTCCACCTTTTGCCGACAATGACAGCGCGCGAGAACGTTGCCGTGCCGCTCGAACTGGCAGGCATCACCGACGCCTTCGAGCGCGCTTCGACAGAACTGGCAGCTGTTGGTCTCGGCAATCGGCTCGACCATTATCCTGCGCAATTATCGGGTGGTGAGCAGCAGCGGGTCGCCGTCGCGCGCGCGCTGGCTCCCCGGCCCGTGCTCGTGTTTGCGGATGAGCCGACCGGCAATCTCGACGCGACGACGGGGGCCGCCATAATGGACTTGTTGTTCGTACGGCATGCCGAGCTTGCCGCAACGCTGTTTGTCATAACACATGACCCGAATTTGGCCGACCGCTGCGACCGAGTGATTGAGATGGCCGACGGGCGAATCGTCGCGGACCGCACCCGGTGAACGACTGGCCGCTGGCGTTTACTCTCGCGCGTCGTGACCTGCGCGCGCGCTTTCGTGGACTGCGTTTGCTGCTCGTCTGTCTATTCCTCGGTGTCGGCGCGCTCGCAGCTATTGGCAGTCTTGCCAGCGCCATTCAGGGCGAACTCACATCGCGCGGGCGGGTCTTACTTGGTGGCGATGTCGAATTCGAGATCGGCCAGCGTCGTGCTGCAGCCGACGAAAGCTCAGTAATAGCCGCGGTTGGGCGCGTATCCGAAACAGTGCGGATGCAATCGATGGCGATCCGAGGGGACCAGGCGGTGCCGATCGAGCTGAAAGCCGTCGACGACCGCTATCCACTCTATGGCGCCCTGCGCCTTACTGACGGACGCGCGGTCTCGGCACCGCCCGCGGACACGGCTTGGATTGGCGCGGCGCTCGCTGAACGGACGGGCGCTCGCGTCGGCGAGTCCTTGCGGCTGGGCCGTGCTTCGTTCCGCATCGGCGGCATCATCGCCGACGAGCCCGACCGGCTGAGTGAGGGCTTCACGCTCGGTCCGGTCGTTCTCGTTTCGCTCGACGACCTGACCCGCACCGGCCTCGTTCAGCCGGGCAGTCTCTACCAGACCAAATACCGCGTTCGAATGGCGAGCGGCAGTCCCGGCACTGCCATCGAGAGCTTCGAACG
>JAYUYR010000265.1:0-9743 GCA_043752405.1 Sphingomonas sp.
TTCAGCGTTTCGGTCTGCCTGGCCTTGGTCGGACGCGTGTAGATGCCGCCGATTATTCGATCGAGTCCATCTTGACATGGCAACCGGACGGACCATTAAAAATGATTGGCGGCGCGCATCGTCTCACGATGCTGCAACGCCAATTTATCGACATAACCGGACTAGGCATTGGCGAAGGAACATTCCGGGACCGGCAAACTAGCCTCGGCCTGTTCGGTGAAGCGACATGGCGACCTGCGCCGCAGCTCACGGTCACAGCGGGCCTTCGGTATCAGCGCGACCGTCAAGACCGGGAAGGCCAGGTCGGGATTATTGCGCTCGACTATGATGAGACATTCGATGCCTGGCTGCCAAAAGCCTCGATCGCCTATTCCACGTCTGGGAGGTCGACGTTTGGCGTTCTCGTGCAGCGCGCGTTCAATCCCGGTGGCACTACGATCAGCCTCGCCCGGCGGGTCAAAGACAGCTTCGATGCCGAAACGCTCTGGAGTTACGAAGCCTTCGCCCGATCTACATTTGCCGGCGGAAAGGGGTCGCTCGCCGCAAATCTGTTCTACAACGACATTAACAATGCACAGCGTCCGCAGACAGTTGAAATCAGGTTGCCCGACGGGTCGAGCTTGTTCGCTTCCGAAATCGCCAACGCGCCATCGGCGACGTCCTACGGCATGGAAATCGAGGCGGGCTGGCGTGCAAGCAATCGCTTGTCATTGCGCCTTGGCATCGGCCTGCTTGACACGAAGATGCGTCGCACGCTCCTCCCCACCGATCCGATAGCGAGCAAACAATTTCAGCGCTCGCCAAACTTCAGTGCAGCCGCCGCCATCGATTGGCAACCGGTAAACCGCCTGCGGCTGTCCGCGCAGCTAAGGACAAACAGCGACTATTTCAGCGACGATGCCAACAATCCGGCACGACGAATTGACGGGTCCACAAGGCTTGACGCTCGCGCGGCATATACCTGGCGCGGGCTGACGGTTTTCGGACATGCGCGTAACGCCTTCGACACCTTCTACCTGACCTATCTGTTTACCCCGACGTTTGCGACCGCGGGTGATCCAAGAGAGTTTGGGGTCGGGATCGAAGCGCGCTTTTAAAGTCAAGCGCGCAGCAGATAATCAGGTCGAATGCCACGCCTGCGCCAATAGTTGGTAAGGCCCATAGCTTCCACAAGCTGCGGAAAGCGCGGATCGCGCCGCATCGCTGCGGCGACCGGGGTGAACAGCATGTTGGTCTTACGGCGGCGCTGATCTGGCACGATCGGCTGGCCCGGACGCCATTGCATGGCTGCAATGACTGGCCCCTGTTCCAGATAATAGGCGTTCGCCAGATCGAATGCAGCATCAGTTGCTCCCATCAGGTTGAGAAGCATCATTGCGTTGACCACTGCGCCTACGCTTAGCCCAACTCCCGCCATCACGCGCTCGATCGCCGCATCGATCCCGACCGGCTGCCTGGTCATGCTCGCGCTGACGCCGGCCCGCAGCGTCGCGATCATTGATGGGGACAGTGGTGGGCGAGCCGCCTGATCGTCAATATGAGCCAAGGCTCGGTCAAGGCGACCAGTGCCGGCCAACAGCCACAACCTTCCTAACCAGATTCCATAATGGTGCGGCCACATTTGCATTCCCCGGCTCGCTACGCGATCGGCCTCTTCAATCCGGTTGAGAAACCACAGCGCATAAATTTGCCGGAACTGCATTCCGGCATCAAACGATGCATCGCCAGAGAAGGCCAGTCGCGCCTCGGCGCCCTCGCGCATCCGTCCGACAGCGTTCAAGAGGAAAGCGCGCGAGTCCTTCGTGACGATATGGCTTGAGTGCTGAACGAGCACGGCATCGAACCGGCGCTCAGCCGTTAGCCAGTCGCCATAATAAGGGATTGCGATAGCAAGAGCAGCCTTCGCGTCGGCGTTGCTTCCGTCTAATGCCAGTGCGCGGTTCGCGTCTGTGTCTATCTGTGCTGCCGGTGACACCCCTTTGTCAGTTGAACCATGCTCGTCGGCGCGTGCGCGTGCCAAGGCGAGTAGGCCCCATGTCGAGGCGTTGTCTGGCGCAC
Source organism: Sphingomonas sp. (assembly GCA_043752405.1). Classification (GTDB taxonomy): domain Bacteria; phylum Pseudomonadota; class Alphaproteobacteria; order Sphingomonadales; family Sphingomonadaceae; genus Sphingomonas_O. Next base: position 2,059 of record JAYUYR010000265.1, read on the forward strand.
TGGTAGCTGCCCGTTCGAGCAGCGCTATCGCTTGTGCGTCGGCCTTCGGTGTGCCTAGCCGCAGCGCAACCAGCGCCTCTCCCATTAGCCGCGCTGCTTCGGGGTCGAGCGGCGGCCGACGGTAAGCCCAGAAAAGAACTCCGCCAACGGACAGAGCGCTTGCGCCGCCGGCGATCAGCCAGCGGCGAGTGACGGGGCGGTCGGGTGTTGCTAGGGGCTGGGTGGTGGCAGGTTGTCCGGAAACCAAATTGGTCGTCCGTTCAACCAATGGGAGTGCCTCGGGAAGATCGTGCTGTTGTAAGCGGTAGCCAATGCGGGGGACAGTCTCGATTGTGAAGCCGCCGCCGGCGTTCGCCGCAGCTTTGCGCAAGCTGCCGATAACGCGGTGTAGCGCATCGTCACCAACAACCACGCCCGGCCAGCAGCGGGCCATCAAATCTTCTTTTGTAAGGACGGCGCCGCCGGCGTCAAAAAAGGCAAGCAGCACTTCCATCATCCGCCGCTCGACGGGCACTGGCCCCGAGGGGCCTTCAAGAGCGAGCCGGGATGGGCGGATCAGGATAGCGCACAGGTGAAAGTCTGGACGCTTTGCCAACTGGAGGGGCGGCTGGTCGGTGGCAGTCGGACGACCACCTACGATCACCCGCATCGGAAAAATATCGGCCAAAGATCAGACCCCCATCATTCACTTTCTCCGGTCCGCCAATCAGCTTCGTGAATAGTGGACAGAAACATTCACAGAATGGAAGACTATCATGCTTTACACGCCGCGAACACTGTTTCGCACTCTTGGTCACGCAGCCAAGACTGGAGCGCTCCTCACGGGAATGTTTTTCGCCGCCCCGATAAGTGCGCAGATTATGCAGGTGGACTATGCCAGTTTGACCGGCACCCAGTTTATCTCCTTTGCCACTGTCGCCGGCGGACCGCCGCCCGGCACAAATTACGACGGGATCCTGGTCGCGAGCGGTGTTGCGTTCGGCGAACGCTTCTTTGGCCAGACACTCACAGCGGTCGGTGACTTCGATCAACTGAGTGGGGTGCCGATTGGGGATCTGACGCTTCTTGCTGGCGCGGCAAACCACAATCTCGCATCATTTCAGAGTCCTGCTGGCCAGGTTCTGAGCGGCATTGGCACATCCGGGTTTCCGAACAATAATGCTATCGGCGAAGGAGCTGTTTCGCTGCTGTTCTCAAGCGGTCAATCAGAATTTGGATTCCGTCTGACGGGTGGCAACGGGGGCGGCGCGAATATAAGCTTCTTCAGCGGCAATGGCGCGCTGATACAATCGTTCCTTCTAGGTAATCTCCCCCTCAACTCGCTTTATGGCTTCTCGCGAACTGGCCAGCTCGCAGACATTCGCGGCATCTCGATATGGAACAACGATGTAACGGGAATCGGGCTCAGAGATTTTCGGCACGACGTGATTTCACCGGTTCCTGAGTCGGAAACTTGGGCCATGATGATCGTCGGCTTCGGCGCAGTCGGTGCGGCGATACGTCGGCGTCGTCACTCTACATTGCCGCGAAAGTTGTGCCAGTCATGACGCGGCAAGGATTGACGCTATCCTTAGTCGTGCTCGCGGCGGGTCTTGCCGGTTGCGGTGAGAGCGGCACAGTTATTGCCGCGTCGGTGGCGCCGACGCCAATTGCTGCTGCGACCCCGCCACCGCCATCACCGCCACCTCCGCAACCACCAGCCGCGGGTGCCATCGCTCGGATCACTCCGGGAGGCGTTCTTACAGGCACTCTTGCTTGTGCCGGTGGCGATCTCCAGTTTACTGCGACAGCAGACGGGGGACGCCGTCTTGGTGATGTCAAGCGCTTAGGTCCGATCAAAATCGATAACGTCGTCTACATCTCCTACCTCGCCACCAACAACTTTTACATCGACGTAAATGGCTTTGGTGGTTCGTCTTTTTTGCCATCCGAATTGAAAAGCGAGTCTGCAGGCTCAACATGGCCGATGCTTTATTTCCGGAAATTACCGGACCGACAATATGTCGAGGAACTGGAAATCCACGACGGCAATGGCCCTGGCAAAGGTTTGGTAGACTCTACGCTCGGCAGGTATAGCGATGGACAGTCGTTGTGCTTCTTCGCGGTAGGCTCTGATCGCGGCCCGATCGCTGGTCAGGGCAGGAACACACTGGGCATCGTAGCCGACGGCATAATTGTAGATGGCACGGGTGCTCGGCGAATAGCTGTTTCGACTGCGTCCGCCGACGTTAATTGGAGCGCGCGAACCATCGACATTTATTTCGATATGCACGCGACGGTGGCGCCTTTTGGGCAGATCACAAATAGCACGGCGCTCGGCCGAGCCACGGCCCGATTGAGCGTTTCGCCGATCGGCGTAATTAGTGGTGCACTCGACGGACCTGGTGGATCAAGCGGTCGTATTATGGGCAGTTTCTTCGAGTTCGGCAACGGCGCAGGGCTCGTGTTTCAGCTTACTTATCCTAACGGGGATCGTGCTTTCGGAGCGTTAGCTCTAGACAAGGCCTAAAATCCTAAAATTTCGTGGGCAATCAGGGCTCAGTTGCATTGCCAAGTGCTGTAATCGACCGGGCGAGATTCCCCGCTGAGGTTTAAGATCGGTTATACGCCAATTCAAAAGTAAATTATGGGTTGGCCGTAAGCTCCGACGGGGATTGGGCAGCATTCGCCGCGGATTCACCTAACTTGGGAGAATTGACGCAGATCGGACCGGCGGTCAACCTGTTTAATTGGCACGACCGCGTGTTCGCTGCGCGGCTTGCGGCGATCCTTAAATCGGGGGCCGCGACAAGCCTTTTGGCATCCGTCGAATCAGAGCTCGAACAGTTCATCGAGATCTTCGATATCAAAGCCCAAGCGTCATATTATTACGAAGCTGAGCTGCGTGAGTCTCGCATCGTCCGCTAGAGCGTCTAAGGGGAAAACCGTTCGACGTTCTTTCGTCGGACGACGAAAGCGTCACTGTGTCATACGTTGTAAACGTTGAAGCCGAGTTCCACGCCTATTTCGCCTTCACTGTCCGAGACAGCATCGATCGCAATTATGTAACGATTGGCGGTGCTCGCGCCTCTACAACGAAGAAATTGAATGTCACGATCCAAGCTACTGCGGATAGGGACGAGGGCGAAGACCCAGATGCCCTCGAGGTCGATTCCGAGCCGTAGAATGTAACGGTCGATTTTAACTATGTCGAAGTCGACTACGAACGAGATTGATAATCAGACCCACGGATCAGTTGCACTAGTCGTCCCCTGCAGGCTGCACGACTACGGGCCACCAAACGATTAATATGACAATAGAAAAATGGTGGGCGTGGCAAGGATTGAACTTGCGACCCCTGCGATGTCAACACAGTGCTCTACCACTGAGCTACACGCCCACGCTGCGGTCCCCTAGCGCCCGCTTGGCTGACTGGCAACCCGCTGTTGCCTAAAGCTCGCTTGCGTTGGGCGCGGCGAACATCCGGTCGACTTCCATGACCAGATCACGCAGATGAAACGGCTTCGACAGCACTTTGGCCTGCGGCAACGCCTGCCCCGCGCGTAGTGACACCGCCGAAAATCCGGTGATGAACATCACGCGCATCTCGGGCGCGATCACCGCCGCTTTCTGCGCCAGTTCGATCCCGTCCATTTCGGGCATGACAATGTCAGTGAGCAGCAGGTCGAATCCCCCGCCCTCTTCGATCAGCGGCAGAGCCGCCGTTCCCCGGTCGACCGCAACGACCGCATAGCCAGACCGTTCGAGCGCACGCACAAGATAGGCACGCATTGCGTCGTCATCTTCGGCAAGCAATATGCGAGTCATGCAATTATCCCTGTCGCACGCCCGTGCGGTCTACTGGTCCAAGCCGCTCTATGCGCCCGACCCTTAACATTTTCCAGCAGGGCGTCAGAAAAACACTTTACCGCCCGACATGATCGTTACACCGTCGGCTGATGTCGAGCGAGTCTTTCCGGGTCCGGTATTTTGAGGCATCGGCAGCACCTATTGTCCTGTCGGTGCCGCACGCCGGACGCGATTATCCGTCGGGACTGGCGGGCCGGTTGCGTGTGCCTATGGCGTCGATCCGCCTGCTGGAGGATCGCTTCGCCGATCAGCTTGTCGACCCGGCGTTGACGACGGGTGTGCCGACAATAATTGCTGATGTTCCCCGATTGATGATCGACCTCAACCGTGCGCCTGACGACCTCGATCCCGACTTGGTCCGGGGCGGCCATAATTGTGGCTCGCATCCATCGGCAAAGGCACGTGCGGGCCTCGGGCTCATCCCGACGCGGCTGTGGGGCGTCGGCCCGTTGTGGCGCGCGCCTTTCGATGCGGAAGATGTCGCCGAACGCCTGCGTACGGTACACACGCCCTATCATGAGGCGTTAGCGCGCGCCCTGGCGCAAGCGAAGCGGCGCTGGACCACCGCCCTGCTCATTGACTTGCATTCGATGCCACCCCTCGGCACCGCCGATGCGCCCGATATCGTCATCGGTGACCGTTTCGGCAGCAGCGCGGGTGCACAGATCACGGCGACCGCAGAAACCACGTTGACCGGCCTCGGCTTTCGGGTGGCGATCAACGCCCCCTATGCGGGCGGCTACATCATATCACGGCACGCCAACCCGCGCGCTGATATCCACGCGCTTCAGATCGAAGTCGATCGGCGACTGTATCTCGACGCGGCGCTCGACCAGCCCGGCCCGGGGACGAAACGGATGCAACATGCGCTCGCCCGCCTCATCCATGCATTGCACGAAGAGATAACGGGCAGGTTTGCGGCGGCCGCTGAATAACCAACGAAAAAAGCCACCCCGTGTTTTCACACGAGGTGGCCAGGTTCAGGGAGGGACACGTCCGAAGACGTGTCGTCGGGCGCGCGAAAGGGGGGACGCGCAGCCAGACACCAAGAATGTATGTAAAGCCGAAGCCGGTTTCAAGCGGCAACTTTAACGATATTTGACCCAGGCCCCAAACAGCGCCGCACTGCCCCAGACATGCGGCTGGCTAAATTGCCGGTTGCAATGCGGGCGCCTTGCCCTGCGCAACTTGCCGGCCAAAAATCTCGCGCATGATGGTCAGCGAAAACAAATGCGCATGGATCAGCGGCAACATGCCCGACTGCGACATCTTGCGCAGCTGATCGCCGCGCAGATCGCGCAGCTTTTCCTCGTTGACCATCTGAAAACCGCGATACACGAACGGCGGAGTCTGTTCATCGGTCTGGATCGACACTTCGCCTTCCATCAATATGTCGAGCGCTTTGAGCTCTTCCATGAATGCGCCAGTGCGCTGTCCGGCCTGCTCGAACTGCTCGCAAAAGCTCAGGATGCCCTTGGTCGCTTCGGATGGCTGGTCCCCGTCGAAAATCATATCGCCTTCATCATACGCGCCGATGGCTTCGCTGGTCGGATCAACGCACAGCGACAATTCGTCAGTATCGGGGCGCAGCTTGGCGAGCAGGAAGGGATAGCGGCGTACATAGGCCGGGACATAAGCGTCCTGAATCATCTTGCCGTCGTCGTCGATGAACGTATTCACGCCTTCGTTCAGGCCCATCAGCGCCAGCGGCACTGGCTGGTCGCCCGACGAGAAAATGATCGGATAGAAACGCTGGACGATCGCAAATTCCTCGACCGTTACCGGCACCGCATGTTCGGTGCTCAAGAACTTCCCCGAATCGTTGGGTTTATAGCGCCAGGTCGCATGCTCCTGCTGCGAAATCGGGACGAGTTCGCGGTAAAGCAGTGGCAAATTCGGGTTCTGGGGGGCCGTGCTGGCCATACTGTCTCTCCGGCAGATTGAAATAGGGTTTGGTGCGCGATGCCCTATGGCGCACACGCGCCCGACGCAAGCCGAACCCACGCCCGAGTCTTCACTTGATTAGAATCTTTTCCTAATAACAGCGAAATCGCCCGATTAATCGCGGGTTCAACCACCGTAACGCAACGCATGGCCGCGATGGATGTGTTAGAATGACGATGATGGCTCTTGTGTTGCTTGCCGCGTTGAGCGGTATTACGCCGACGGTCGATCGCACCGAGTTCGCCCAGTTGATGATACAACAGCGGGTCGTTGTTCGCATCCCGATTGCCCCGGTTCAAGCGGAGCCCGAGGCTGCCGTGCGCTGGGTCGAGAAAAAGGGGCCGAAATGTCTCGGTCTCAACGATCTCGCCGGCTTTGTCGTGCGCGGACCGCAAACCGTCGATTTGTTCATGCGGGGGGGACAGCGCGTGCGAACGCGACTAGAAAAGCAATGTACTGGCGTCGACCTTGGTTACGGTTTTTACGTCAAACCCAATGCCGATGGCCGCATCTGCGCCGACCGCGACACGCTCCATGCGCGGACCGGCAGCAAGTGCGAGGTCGAGCGTTTTAACAGCCTCGTCCCCGAACGCTGACTTGGCCCGAACGCTGACTTGGCCCGAACGCTGACTTGACTTTACGAGCGCGTCTGCGCACCGCAAACGAGCTTTTCTCACGGACATTTTCATGAACTTCGCCGATCTCGGCCTTTCCGACCAATTGCTGCGCGCGATCACTGATTCGGGCTACAGCGAAGCAACACCAATTCAGGCGCAGGCCATCCCTAGCGTCTTGATGATGCGCGACCTTATCGGCATTGCCCAGACCGGCACCGGCAAAACCGCGAGTTTCGTCCTCCCGATGATCGACATTCTGGCAGAGGGGCGCAGCCGCGCGCGGATGCCGCGCTCGCTGATCCTCGAACCGACGCGCGAACTCGCGGCGCAGGTTGCCGAAAACTTTGAGAAGTACGGCAAATATCACAAGCTATCGATGGCGCTGCTCATCGGTGGGGTTCAGATGGGAGATCAGGTCAAGGCACTTGAAAAGGGCGTCGACGTCCTCATCGCCACGCCGGGCCGCCTCATGGACTTGTTCGGACGCGGCAAGATCATGCTCAATGATTGCACGCTACTGGTCATCGACGAAGCGGACCGAATGCTCGACATGGGCTTCATTCCCGACATCGAGGAAATCTGCACCAAGCTGCCGACCAATCGTCAGACGCTGCTTTTTTCAGCCACCATGCCCGGCCCGATCAAGAAACTTGCCGACAAATTCCTGAGCAATCCCAAACAGATCGAAGTCTCGCGCCCCGCGTCGGCCAATCTCCAGATCGAACAGCGCATTGTCGAAGTTTCGTCACGCGGCAAGAAGGATGCATTGATCGACATCCTTCGCGCCGAGGACGTGACCACGGCAATCGTCTTTTCGAACCGCAAGACGACCGTGCGCGAACTGTCGCAAAGCCTGAGCCGCGCCGGATTCAAGGCGGGGCAGATCCAGGGCGACATGGACCAGTCCGAACGGATCAAGGAACTCGATCGTTTCAAGGCCGGAGACATAACGGTACTTGTCGCGTCCGACGTCGCCGCGCGTGGCCTCGACATCAAAGGGGTCAGTCATATCGTCAATTACGACGTGCCGTGGCATCCCGATGACTATGTCCACCGCATCGGCCGCACCGGCCGCGCCGGTGCCACCGGCAAAGCGTTCACGCTGATGACGCCCGAAGACGCCGAAGCCGTCGCTCAAATCGAGAAGCTGACCAGCACCAAAATCGAGCGAGTGGGTAAATCATCCTCTTCGGCCAAGGCACCTGCAAAAGAAGCTGTCCGCGACGAGGAAGCCGCCGCAGCAAAACCGGCCCGCCGCGCGCGAAAAACCTCTGA
>JAYUYR010000266.1:0-3902 GCA_043752405.1 Sphingomonas sp.
CCTGCCCGAAACCGCAACTATCCAGTTCCGTGTGCTCGACGCCGTGAAGCGTCCCGTGTCCGCCGTCGCCGACCAACGCGAAGTCCGCGACGTTGCCACGGTTAGCATTTCGATCGACCGCACTTCGTTGCTCAAACTACTGTTCGATCCCGAACACGCGCTCGATGACCGCATTACGATGGAACAATTTATCGTGTGACTTTGCCCAAATGCTTGCGCTGCAGGTAAACCCGATGCTAGGGGCTGCGCCTGCCCATGTTCCCCGGTAGCTCAGCGGTAGAGCGTTCGACTGTTAATCGAATGGTCGCCTGTTCGAATCAGGCCCGGGGAGCCATGGCGCTAAAGTCAAATCATGGTCGAGCTGATATCGGCAATCTGATCGCGAAGCCTGTCCCACGTTCTTGTGCGATCACGCTTAGACTACCGGATAATTGTTTCACTAAACTATCCACAATTCTCATGCCGAAACCACTCGATTGTGCAATGTCGAAGCTGTCCGGTACACCAACGCCGTTGTCACTTACAGCGATATAAAACTCATGCTCTGTGGCTGACACAGTGATTGCGATCTGATTTTGATCTTGGCCCTTGAACGCATATTTTATGGCGTTGGTCAAAAGTTCGCCGATGATCAAAGCAAGCGATACCGCGCGGTCCATTTCGATATCGACATCTGTGAGCTCGATAAACTTAATGTCGATTGAGCCTCCGTTGGCGAAAGCTCGCACGGCATCTTGAGCAAAATCACGCACATAACTTGCTAAATTGACCCGATTGTGGCTCTCATTTTGGTAAAGGTTTTGATGCAGTTTTGCGATGACACCGACCCGAGCACATGCTTCCGTCAACTTTTCCCGCAACTCTGGCAACTGGCTGCTTTGCGCCTGCAGATTCAGCAATGAAGTCACAATTTGCAGGCTATTTTTGACACGGTGATTTACTTCGAAAAGTAAAGCCTCTTTGACCGTCAGGGCTTCGGCCAACGCAATTTCGGCGGCGTGACGCGCGGTATCATCCTGTATGGTCAAAACGGCGCCAATTTTGTCGCCATTATCTGCAAACACCGGCTGTGCATTGCCAATTGCCAGCACCTCCCGGCCATCGGGCCGACGGATGCGCCACCTTGCACCTATGACAGTTTCCTCATTCACCACGGCACGCGATAAGGGCAAGGTCATCGACGGATGAGGTTCGCCCTCGGGTGTAAACAGACTGTAGCTCTCGGCATATTCGTCAGGCGGCACATCAAGTTTTACGACCCCGTGTAGATCATTGGCGGCCTGATTGACGAATATGATGCGTCCCTCGGCGTTCGTGATGATTACACCTTCCGCGAGCTGCGCAAGGATAGCTTCCCGATACGACGAAAGTTGCCGTTCCGTCTCGTGAACTGCTTTTAGTTTCGCTTCTGCTTCTAGCTGTGCCGAAATGTCAGTGTGGACCCCGATCCATCGAAGCACTTCTCCGTTGGCATCGACTGCGGGCTCGACTTTTGTAAGGAATGTGCGAAATTCACCGTCATGGCCTTTAAGCCGCATCGTTGTTTCGAAAGGTTTTTTGGCAGCGAACGCTGGTTCCCACGATGAAAGTATCCGGGGAAGGTCTTCGGGATCATGGACGGACTGCCAGCCTCCATGTGCCATCTCCGGCAGTGTGGAACCACAGTATTGGTGCCATCTCCGGTTGAACCAATAAATGCCGCCGTTCGCGCTTGCTATCCAACAGGGGAGTGGGAGATTGTCGGCTAATATCTGACATTCATCAACACCAATTACGCCGGTAAATGGGTCAGCCACAAGTTTCTACTCCCCCGACCCGAAACCGTTGTAACACCAAATCCGATTACGATGCGATAATCAATAGGCTTTGGTATTTGTCATCAGCCAGGTCGTTGGTGGCAACGTGCCGCTTCGCACTTGCCGCGCCTCAGTCGTATGCGCTAGCGCCGCGCGATGCTTCGGGTCTTTCACGCAACCACGCCAGCCGGCACGCTCGTCGACGCCGACAAAGGCGCAGAATTGCCCGCCGACACCGTCTGGATTGACCTGAACAACCCGACCGCGGCGGAGGAGGATCTCGTCGAGCGCAGCATCGGCCTTTGCATCCCAACCCGCGATGAAATGGCCGAAATTGAACAATCAAGCCGCCTCTATGAAGAAAACGGCGCGGTCTATATGACTGCAAACGTGCTCGTCGGGCTGGACGAAAACGACCCAGTCGCGACGCCGATCTCTTTCGTACTGACGAAAACCCATCTGGTCACGGTTCGCTACGCTGACCCCAAGCCTTTTCGCGTCTTTGCGGATTCGCTGGCGCGGAATCCCGCTCAACTCGGCAACGCGATGGAAACTTTAAGCAGATTGCTCGACGCGATTGTCGACCGAATGGCCGATGCCATCGAACAGGTCGCAAGCGAAATCGAATTGATCTCCAAGCATATCTTTCGCCGTAGCGCGAACGAGCGTGGCCGGCGTATCCCGTCGCTCAAGCTTGAAGCGCTGCTGATGCGGATCGGCAATTGTCAGGACTTGCTCTCCAAAGCGCGCGATACGGCCGGCAGCACCACGCGCCTGCTCTCCTTCGTTGCAACCTGCTCCCATTTTCGCGGTGATGCCGAACAGCGTGACCATATCCGCACCCTGCGCGAAGACGTCGATTCAGTCGTCGATCATTCGGCCTTCCTGTCCACCAACATTACCTTCCTGCTCGACGCGTCGCTGGGGCTTATCGCGATCGAGCAGAATGCGACGCTGAAGATATTCTCGGTCGCATCGGTCATGCTCCTGCCACCAACGCTTGTCGGCGCGATTTACGGCATGAATTTTGACCATATGCCCGAACTGAAATGGTTTTTCGGCTACCCGATGGCGCTCGCGCTCATGCTTGCATCCGCCATATTTCCCTATCTTTATTTCAAGCGGCGCGGCTGGCTTTAACAGCAACCGGCGCCGAAAACGCCAGCACACCGTCATCGACCTTGCCGAACTTCAACGAGGCATAGTCGCGCGCATAATTATGATGCACTTTCCACGGATGGCGCACACCCTGCTTGGGCACATAGGCCTGCGCCCGCGTCAGATAGCCCGACGTCAGGCCAAAGAAATTGCCTTCGGACATTTCCGTCGGGTCGAGCTGTGGGATCACCTGAACATAGCCGCGCCGGTCCATAAAATTCAAAATCTGGCACGCGTGCGCGCTGCTCAAATCCGCTTTCAGCGTCCACGAAGCATTGTTGTAACCAATGACGTAGCTGAGGTTGGGCACGCCCCCGATCATCATCCCCTTATAGATCATCGTGTCGGGCATCGCGACCTTCACCCCGTCGATGAGCAGCTCGGCGCCGCCCAGCAACTGCATTTCCAGTCCGGTCGCGGTCACGACAATATCGGCGGACAGCGTCTCGCCCGACGCCAGCTTGATGCCTTCCGGCACGAAGCGGTCGATCGTGTCGGTAACTACCGAAACCGTCCCCGCCTTGATTGCTTCGAACAGGTCCGCATCGGGCACCGCACATACGCGCTGGTCCCACGGATTGTAGCGCGGCGAAAAATGCGTCTCGACGTCGTAATCGGGGCCAAGCGCCTCTTGAACCATGCCGACCAACCGCTTCTTCGCCGGTCCCGGATTTTTGCGGACCAACTTGAACATGACCATGCTGATGACGACGTTTTTCAGCCGCACGGCGCGATACGCCAGCCCCTTCGGCAACAATTTGCGGAGCCGCGCCGCAATCGCGTCTCTCGACGGTACCGCCGCCACATAGGTCGGGGACCGCTGCAGCATCGTCACATGCCCCGCCGTTGCCGCTAACGCTGGCACCAGCGTCATTGCCGTCGCCCCGCTGCCGATCACGACGATCCGCTTGCCCGTATAATCCAGGTTTTCGGGCCAGAATTGCGGGT
>JAYUYR010000267.1:0-3895 GCA_043752405.1 Sphingomonas sp.
GATCGAAGCCGCCGCCGCCGCAGGAGCCGGCGACCGCGATGCATTGGTGCTGGAGACGTTGCTGGCATTCCGCCGGGCGGGCTGTTCGGGTGTGCTGACCTATCACGCGGTGCATGCGGCGCGGTTGTTGAACCAATGATCGACGCCGAGCGGTTGATCACCTTTGGCGGAAAAACGCCGGTTGTCGCACCGACCGCGCTCATCGCCCCCGGCTCCCGGATTATCGGCGATGTCGAAATCGGCAATGAGTCGAGCATCTGGTATAATTGCGTCCTGCGCGGGGACGTGAACCGCATTCGCATCGGTGCGCGCACGAATATTCAGGACGGCACGGTCATCCACGTTGATTCGCCCAGAGGAGGCGACGAAGGTTTGCCGACGATTATAGGTGATGACGTCCTGATCGGGCATATGGTCATGCTCCACGGGAGCCTGTTGCACGACCGCGCATTCGTGGGGCTGGGGAGCATTGTCATGGACGGTTGCGTCATCGAATCGGACGGGATGCTGGCGGCGGGCGCGATGCTCACCCCGGGCAAGGTCATCGGTGCGGGTGAGTTATGGATCGGTCGCCCGGCCAAGAAGCTGCGCGATATGTCGGCGCAGGAAATTGCCGGGAACCGCGCTGGTGCCGCGCATTATGTGGAACTCGCAAAAGCGCACAAGGCTGCGCTCAGCGGTTGAGCGCTTCCAGCCGCGCAGTCTGGCGGGCGACGATGGTTTCGATTTCGGTTTGTGCTGCGGCGATCTCTGCAGATCCGCCGACTGTCGGGTCGCGCAAGGCCGTCTCGGCATGGGCTATCGCCAGTGCATCGATTTCGGCCAAGGCGCCTGCACTGCGTTGACGGGCGACTTGCAGGGCGGACCGCGCGACTTCGGTGGCAACCCATGCCTCGCTGCCTTCGGGGGCACGGTTTCCGGCGAGGATGATGCTTAAGCCGCTTTGGTCGGCCTTTGCAAAATCGGTGTCGCCTGCATTTGCTTCGGCAATCGACGCGGCCAGTTTGGCGGCCATGTTCGCATCGATCTGCTTCTTAACGACGACAGGCGAAGCCGGGGGCGGCGCATTTGCCTGCGTCTCGATGGCGCGCGGCATCAACGACGGCGGATTGGCCGGACCCACGCAACCCGACAGGACGAGGCACAGAACGGAAATGGCGGAGAGCTTCATGATCGTTACAGCCCTAGGACCGCCCGACGAATGTCGCAACGGGCTTGCGCGTGACAAGTCCCGCGACTAGGAGACCACTTCTTGCGCGCCCGTAGCTCAGCTGGATAGAGCATCAGACTACGAATCTGAGGGTCGGACGTTCGAATCGTTCCGGGCGCGCCAATTTTACGGTAGAACAGATTACCACTCAGCGTCCGTGTGAGAAATTCGAAGGCGTTTCTCCGCTTCGCTGGCGATTCGCGCGACAACCGTGGTCGCGCTCTCGACCTCATGCACAAGGTCAATCGCCTCGCCCACGATGACTGCTGCAGTGTCGATGTCACCCCTGACTTGCGCAGCAAGATAGATTTGCCGCTGCCGAGCAATATCCCGTTCCAGCATTTCCGGATCAGTAGCCCAGCGGCGATAAAACCCGTTCTCAAGTGTTCTGACCATCCATGGTTCCGGCCAGTCATGACCACGGATGATGTCAAAGACCCTTCCTCGCACGGTACGATCGCCCGACGCACCTAGGGCCGCATCCTTTGCCTTGGGATGTGCAAGCGACTCACGACATGCATAAAACGCAGTCCCACAGAGGACGCCCGCTGCCCCCAGCATCAGCGCCGCCGCGAGACCGCGCCCGTCTCCGATGCCGCCAGCGGCAATCACGGGAATATCACCAACGACATCAACGACAGCCGGCACAAGAGCCATGGTCGCGCGCTCGCCCCCGTGCCCCCCGGCCTCCGTCCCTTGCGCTACGATGATCTGGGCACCGCTGCTGACGGCAATCTTGGCGCCTGCGACCGTTTGAACCTGTACAATGCGCGGAACGCCGGCATTCGCTATTCTCGATGCGTAGGGACCGATATCACCGAAGGCGAGGAAAACCGCCCGAGGGCGCCGCTCCAGCGCCATCGTCAGTAGGTCTGGATCGCGCGCCAGGGCCCACGATATAAAGCCGACCCCGACGCCCACTCCGGCATCAGCCGCGATATCGAGTTCCCGCGAAAGCCATTCCCGATCACCATAGCCGCCGCCGATCAACCCGAGGCCGCCAGCGCGACTGACAGCCGCGGCCAATGCGCCACCGGCAACCCCGGCCATAGGCGCCGAAAGGATTGGCACCGTAAGGCCCAAGCATTGTGAAAGGGCAGTGCGGAGAGTCATCGGAGCCTCACGAGGACTCTCGCAGCACTTGTCGATAGCTTTCGACGGGAAGTCCGCCAACGCCCCAGTTCTCCATTTCGACTTCGTCAATAACGACGAAAGTGGTGGCAGGGTTCTTGTCGAGAACCCGGACCAGCAGATCGGTGACGCCTTTGATGAGTGCGGCCTTTTGCTCGCCGGTCGCACCCTCTCGGGTGATTTTGATATTCACGTACGGCATGTTGCATAGTTCCTAAGTCTTGCGCTCGATAATCTGAAACACCTTCGCAATGATCCGCCACAGGCCTTCGGTACGTACCAGCGTCAGGAAATCGACGAAATCGCGGGTGCCAATCGAACAACGCACACGAGCGAAGGCCATGTTTTCGCCGGCGAGATCGATAGCGTCAATATGATCACGCCGAGGCTCACTGCGTGAGGCAGGCGACTGCCGGGCGGCAACCACCGGCACATATTCCTCCATGGTGCGATAAAGCAGCGGCGTTTCGTCGGCGGTTGCGTAGATCGCCTTTGGATGAAAAACCCGCTGAAGCTTTTCGACGTCGCAGAAATACAGTGCGTCGAAATAGTCCGTCAGGACCGCGGAAATGTCTTGAAAGTATGCTGTCATGCCGCCGTCTCTTCGATCAGCCCTTCACGGAGCATTGCGGCGCGGACAGCAGGGCGGTTGGCCATGCGCGTCATGAAGGCTGCTACATTCGGCCAGCGCATGAGATCGACACCGATGAAGCTCGACCAGTTCAACACGACGAACAGATAGGCGTCGGCCACAGTAAAGCTCTCACCGAGAATGAAGCTCCGGCCGTCAGCCAGGCCGCGCTCGACGTCGCCGATGCGCCGGGCAAGTGCGGCGTCGACATTGTCCTTCTCGGCCCCTTCGGGTGCGCGCTCGCTGAAGTAGGGGCTAAAGGCTTTGTGCAGCTCGGACGAGGTGAAGTTAAGCCAGCCCTGCAAATATGCGCGCTCGATCGTGCCGTTTGCCGGGGCGAGTCCAGCCTTTGGATTGCTGTCGGCTAGATATTGCAGGATCGCAGGATTTTCGGTGATCACGGCGCCGTCATCGAGCTCGAGCGCTGGCACATAGCCCCTGGGGTTGATAGCTCGGTAATCTGCGCCGGTCTCGGTCAGGCCGGTCCCCGTGTCGACCTTGATGGCTTCGTGCGCCAGACTGAGTTCGGTCAAAACGATCCGCGACGAAAGCGAACAGGCGCCGAGTTTGAAGTAGAGCCGCATGAATATTTCCTTGTTGGTGTGACCTGGGAAAAATATGGATTCCAGTTTCTATTGCCAACCAGGTTTCTATGAGTTACTTCATATTCTGGTTTCCTCTAGGTAACTTAGTAGCGCCATGAGCCTGAAAGTTCGCAAAAATCGAAGCAGCCCGCCGCCGCAGCCGTGTGCGCTCACCGAATGCATGTCGATCATCGCCGGTGCCTGGGCGCCAAACGTCATATGGAATCTGAAGGCTGGGCCGCGACGGTTCAACGAACTGCGCATCGACATTCCACCAGTGTCTGCGAAAGTCCTGTCGCAGCGCTTGCGCGAGCTTGAAGGCCGGGGTGTTGTAAAGCG
>JAYUYR010000268.1:0-9701 GCA_043752405.1 Sphingomonas sp.
AGTTAAAAGCGTAGTCAACCGAGCATAGTCGATATGTTGCGGCGGAAATTGATTGTAATGGTAAGCCACAGCTTGGCTGAGGTCGTAATCGGTCAATGATGCCATTTGAATCTCACGTATGGGGATAGCTGATACATAAAACGCCTAGCTTATCAGGATGGACAGGCAAAGCGGTTTCTATGTCGAATAATGCATTTTGTGAGAGTCAAAAACGGTAGGGTATCATAGAGCACAAACATCAAACGTAGCACTCCCTCACTCCACCCGCTTCAAAACCTTATTGATCCGCGCCTGCCTCCCCGGCCCTGTTACGCGAAAGCGTTCGATCACGTCGTGGTCTAGGCGCAGCGTAATCTGGTGCTGGGCATTAGGCTTAACTGATCCTTTGGATCGTTCACGCCCCTGATAGGCGATGACGAAATCGGGGGGGGGCAGCGCCCCCGGAGCCGACACACGGCCTTACCATTAATGGTCCAAGCTGGTTATTAAATAGCCCCGCTCGACCGCACCCCTAATCAAACAAATCTTCCAAAAACGACTTCTTGCGTTTGCCGTACGGATATTTGGACGATTGCCCGTGTCCATAGCCCGGATTGCCATAACCCGATCCCTGATAGGGCTGCGCAGGTGCTTGCTGGAGCGGTGGTGCGGCGACAGGTTGCGGCGCACTGTCATTCGCGCTGCGTTCGATGATCTTGTCCAGCTCACCACGATCCAGCCAGACGCCACGGCATTGCGGGCAATAATCGATTTCGACACCCTGGCGCTCGCTCATCGTCAGTGGCACTTTGCATACGGGGCACGGCATTCCGACGGCAGCATTGGTCATGATAGACTCCTCTATTTCATCGTGCAGTCCGACATCACCGCTGCACATGCAACGATCAGAGGGGCCCGGCCCGTAGGAATAAGCTGGGCACGTCCCTCTTCACTTTCAAGGGAGCGCCGATCGACCTCATGCTGCTTTATTTGACAGGAACTCCGGCTTCCCCTTCACTCGAACCGCTGCGCGATCATGTCGAACACCGACGGGTAAAGCGGCCGCAGCATTCGGCATCCATAAGCTGTCCCTTTGCGCCATGCGATCTCGGCTTCGATCGGGGCCAGCGTGGGCAGCGACAGGAACACGCGCGCGCCGACCGCAAAGCCGTAATAGCTTTCGAAACGAAAACCTGTCGCTGACAGATCGACGACGTCGATGTCGACCCGGCTCGATCCTGCCTCGCGCACCAGCGCGCGAACTGCAACGCGGCGACGCACAGCTGCCCGGTCGTTGATGGGGGCTGCGCTGCACTGGCTTGGTTGGGCAATGGGTTGAGCGTTGGTCATCATGACTGTAATCAACGACGCGGCACATGCGATGTTAAGCATATCCGCCGAAATCGGAAACGAGATACCTCGGAAGCCCGTGCTTTACCTACTCGTCACGACCGCCGGTGCCGGTGCCGGTGGCGGCGGCGTATCGGGGACGAGTTCCATCACTTCGATGCGCGCGTCCTTTGACTGCCACGGCGTCACCAGCCGCCAGCGGAAATCGCCAACGCGCTCGACCACGCCACTGCGGTCACGGCTCGGGTCGGCGCTATAGGCAGGAGCGGCAATGCCCAGCTTGGCGGCTGTTGCGCCCAGAAAGACCAGACGTCTGTCGCCATCCTCCCACAACCGTCCGGCGGGCAGGTCGCTGCCCGTTGCCTTGATGAAGACGAGCAGCAAATCCTCGACCGAAACGAAGCAGGTGAACGGTTTGAAGGTCTGGAACGCGCGGCCCCGCCCGCTGCTGCCAAAGCCCAGCTTGATGATACGGCAGCGATAAGTGCCAGGCGGCGGTGCGGGCCGGGCAAGGGCGGCGGCGGGGTCGAGCAGCGGCCCCTCGCTGTTGATCTCGACCGTATGTCGGCGGCCTTTTGCCTCGGCCAGGCCCATCGCCCAGGCGCTGTCGATCTGCCCGATCCGGTCGAGGTCGTGCTTCGTCGCAACTTGTTTCCAGTCGGTTGGCACGCCTTGCGATTCGGATGCGGACGCAACCTCGACCGTTGCACGCGTCGGCTGTGGCGGCGTCGTCCGCGCGCAGGCCGCGAGCCCCGTTAAAAGAACAATGGCGCACGTTTTGATGTAAGGGTGTATCACCGAAATCCTTTGGTCCACTTAAGCACAAATCGCGCATCCAAGTGTTAACGAAAGGTAAATTGGGAAGGCTTACGAAAGGTTATCGGGGCAGGATGGTGCCGGTAAAAGCTGATTGGCGTTGTGGCCTATTTCGGTTCGGTAAACCGCTTGACCTTGACCGGCAAATCCTTGCCTTTGGTGCGGCGCGACGGGACTTGCACCGGGTGTTTCTTCTTCCACTGTGCCCAAGTCATCGGGCCATCAGGGGTGTCGATCATCCGGTCATCGAGCGAGTCAGTCATGCACGGCTCCTTTTGCCGAACGGCCAGTCAACGACGCCGCTGACCCAAAGCGCCCACCACACCGCCACGGGCTGGAACAGCAGGCGCGGCCCATGATACCACCAGCTCATATCGACGCCGCCGATAGCGATATCATTCAGCGCATGGTTGATGTTGGCGGGAAAGACAAAGATTGCATAGGCCGCCAGCCCAATGCCGGCCGCCCGGCGCAGACGCGGGATGAAGGCGAGTGCGACGGCACCGGCAATCTCGCCGAGGCCAGTCGCCAGCACGACCGCTTCGGGCCACGGCACCCAGAACGGTGTTATCTGCAGAAAACCCGCAGGCGCGCGAAGGTGCGCAACGCCTGCGATGAAGTAGATTGCGGCCAGCAGCAATCGCAGCGCCGTGCGCATTGCTAATGCCGCATTTAACGAAGGCCGAGGCGATTGGCGATGAAGATCAGGACCATTGCACCGACAATCGAAAGGACAAGGCCTGCCTTATTAAACTGCCCCGCATCCCTCGCCCTTGTGAACAGCGAGCCAAGGAAGCCGCCAGCAAACGATCCGGCAATGCCCAACACTGTTGTCATGATCCAGCCCATCTCGATTGCACCCGGATAAAACCAGCGCGCAAGCGCGCCTGTAATAAAGCCGATGATAATCCAGCCGATGATATTGAACATGGGGCACCTTTCGCTGTGGTTGATGCTTAATACAGTGACGCTGCGCTACGCCTTTGACAAGCCATAGCGTCGGTTATCGAGCAGCGAGCCAGTCCTTGACCATGTCCGCGATGGCAACGAACGCATCGGCTTGGGGACCGTCACCGGCTGCGGGCGGCTGGCCTGCATCCGAAGCTACGCGGATCGAGATATCAAGCGGAATACGCCCGAGAAAGGGGCGATCCATCGCCTTGGCTGCGGCTTCGGCCCCGCCATTGCCGAACGGGTCACTGGCCTCACCGCAATGCGGACAAATGTAGCCTGCCATATTCTCGACAATGCCGATGATCGGGACGCCCGACTGGTCGAACAGGTCGATGGCACGGGTGGCATCGATCAGTGCCAGATCCTGCGGTGTCGAGACGATGACGGCACCCGTCGGCTTATGCTTGGCGATCATCGAAAGCTGGACGTCGCCGGTGCCTGGGGGCAAGTCAACGATAAGGATTTCGGCGTCGCCCCAGTTGGCGTCGATAAGCTGGTTGAGCGCATTACCCGCCATCGGCCCGCGCCACGCGACGGCTTGTCCCGGTTTGACGAGATGGCCGATCGACAGCATCGGGATCCCCCATTCGGTGGGAACGGGATCGAGCTTCTTGTCGATGGCGGTCGGGCGCATTTCTTCGGTCGCCATCAGGCGCGGCTGCGACGGACCGTAGATGTCGGCATCGATCAAGCCGACTTTCAGTCCCGACCGCGAAAGCGCAATCGCCAGATTGGCCGCGAGCGTAGATTTGCCGACACCACCCTTGCCGCTGCCCACCGCGATCAGACGGCGGCCTGTGCGTTCGGCGGTCAGCGCGATGCGCACGGTTTCGACGCCCGGAACGGTCATCAGCGCCGCTTCAACCTCCGCCTGAAGCGAAGCGCGTGCACCGGTATCGAGGCCCGAGACATCGAGAATCAGGCTGGCGCGGCCGTCCGCAAAACGTGGCGGTGCGGCCCGTCCTTTGGCAGCGGTTACGGTGTCGAGCGCGGCGTTCAGGGCGGCAATATCGGTCATCGCTGCGCCATACACAGGCAGAATGATCATCGGCCACTGTAAATCTGCAAAAGCAGTCTTATAATGGGTTTATGGAAACAATGCGCGGATGGCGGGGCGTGATTGCCTTGCTCAATGAGAATGGCCCCTGGGGGGGGCGTGGCGGCAGCAATGGTGACGGCGGCAAAGGCGGCGGCGGCTCGGGCGGCAAGGGTGGCGGCGGCCCGCGAAATCCGTGGAGCTTTCCGCCAAGTGGTGGCGGCAAAGGCGGCGGCGGACGCGGTGCTTCGGCGCTCGACCAACTGCTTGGTCAGGCCAAAGGGCGCTTCGGCGGGGACTTACCGTCGGGCACGCCCAAATTGTGGAGCTATGCGATCCTTGGCCTGCTCATCGCCTGGATTGGCTTTACCAGCATCCACCGGATCGACCCGCAGGAACGTGGCGTTGTCACGCGGCTGGGCAAATATTCGCACACCCTCGAACCGGGCCTGACGATCACGTTTCCGACACCGATCGACCGGGTCCAGACGATTGACGTCCAAAATATCCGCAGCATCGATATTCCCGATGGCGCAGGCGAAAAGCTCGTCCTGACTCGCGATGAAAACATCATCGATCTCGATTATTCGATCCGCTGGAACATCAAGGATCCCGAGTTGTACCTGTTCCAGCTTGCCGAGCCTGATCAGACCATTGAAGCGGTTGCCGAAAGTGCGATGCGCGCTGCGATTGCCAATGTCTCGCTAAACGATGCCATCGGCTCGGGACGAACCGGCATCGAAACCGAAGTGACGCAACGGATGCAGGCACTGCTCGATAAATACCGCGCAGGCGTAAAAATTCAGGGCGTTGCAATCAAGCGCGCCGATCCGCCCGAAGCGGTCAATGATGCTTTCAAGGAAGTCAGTGCCGCACAACAGGCAGCACAGACCAGCGTCAACCAGGCCAATGCCTATGCCCAGCAGATTGTCGCCAAAGCCGGTGGTGAAGCTGCGGCGTTCGACCGCGTCTACACCCAATATAAGCTCGCGCCCGAAGTCACGCGGCGACGCATGTATTATGAAACGATGGAGCGTGTGCTGGCCAAGGTCGACAAGACCATCGTCGAGCCCGGCGTAACACCTTACCTGCCATTGCAAGGAGCACGTGCGCCCGTCACACCACCCGCCGCCCAAGCCGGAGCCGGACAATGAACCTCAACTGGCCGCGCCTGTTGCGCAATCCGATCTTCTTTGGCCTTGCCGCGATTGCACTGATCCTTTTGGTCACCAGCACTTTTTACATCGTGCCCGAAACCAAGCAGGGCGTCGTGCTGAGCTTTGGTGAACCGGTACGGACGATCAACCGCTATAAGGCGGGAGAGCAATTCGGACGTACGGGTGCAGGCCTTGTTGCCGTCGTTCCCGGGCTGGAACAGGTCGTATGGATCGACAAACGCGTCCGCGATGTCGACATGGAACGCCAGCAGGTGTTGTCGACCGACCAGCTGCGCCTGAATATCGACGCCTTTGCCCGCTTTCGCATCGTCGACCCGCTGAAGATGGTGATTACGGCGCGGACCGAGAATAATGTTGCCGATGCGCTTCGCCCAATTCTCGGCTCGGCGCTGCGCAACGAGCTGGGCAAACGGCCATTTGCGGCTTTGCTCAGCCCCGAACGCGGTGCGGTGATGGATAATATCCGCATCGGGCTCGACCGGGTTGCGCGGCAATATGGTGCTGAGATCGTCGATGTGCGGATCAAGAAGGCCGACTTGCCCGAAGGAACACCGCTCGATTCGGCTTACGAACGGATGCGGACAGCGCGCAAGCAGGAGGCGCTGACAATTCAGGCGCAGGGCTTGAAGAAAGCGCAGATCATCCGTGCCGATGCCGATGCCTCGGCTGCGGGGATTTATGCCGGCGCATTCAACAAGGATTCGGATTTCTACGATTTCTACCGCGCCATGCAAAGTTATGAACACACATTCGGTGTCAACGGCAGCACGGCTACGGGGCAATCGTCGATCATCCTGTCGCCGAACAATGACTATCTTCGCGAGTTCCGGGGGCGGCGTTAAGCACTCCCCATTCAATCCCTGTTCAGCCGCGCGACAGCATTGGTCGCCCAACGAATCTGTTTAAGAGGATAAGCATCCGTGCGTTATGCCTATGCGATTACCACCGCGCTTCTGATCGGCGGCACCGCCGCAACGATGGCACTCCAGTCGCCGTCTTCGGCACAAGTGGCCCAGAACGAGCCCGGCACAATCAACGCGGCCGCCCCGCGCCCCGGTGCGCCGATGAGCTTCGCCGATCTTGCGGCCAAGCTCCAGCCCGCGGTCGTCAACATTTCGACGACGCAACAGGTTGAAGTGCCGCAAAATCCGTTCGCCGGCACGCCGTTTGGCGATTTGTTCGGCGGTGGCGCTCCCGGCAACAATGGCGGCCGTCCGGTCACGCGCGAAGCAACGTCGCTCGGGTCGGGTTTCATCATTTCCGAGGACGGCTATATCGTTACCAACAGCCATGTCGTGTCCGGCGGACAGCCCGGCGGCGCGGCGGTCGGCTCAATAACCGTCACGATGCCTGACCGCAAGGAATATGTTGCCAAGCTCGTTGGGAAAGACGCCTCATCGGATCTCGCGGTCTTGAAGATCGAAGCGCGCGGGCTTCCGTTTGTAAAATTCGGCGATTCGGCGCGGACGCGGGTTGGTGACTGGATTGTCGCGATCGGTAATCCGTTCGGACTTGGTGGTTCGGTGACGGCGGGCATCGTTTCGGCGCTGCACCGCAATACCGGGCAGGGCGGTGCCTATGACCGCTATATCCAGACCGACGCTGCCATCAATCGTGGCAATTCGGGCGGGCCGATGTTCGACCTGAACGGCAATGTCATTGGCATCAACTCGGCGATTTTCTCACCGACCGGCGGCAACGTCGGCATTGGCTTTGCCATTCCGGCCGAACTGGCCAAGCCAATTGTCGATACGCTGCGCGGGGGCGCACGGATCAAGCGCGGCTATCTGGGTGTGCAGATTCAGCCGCTCGACGCCGATTCTGCCGAAGCGCTCGGCCTTGCCAAGAACCGTGGTGAACTGGTGGGCCGGGTCGAGCCGGGTCAGGGTGCAGCCAAGGCCGGTATCCAGCAGGGTGACGTGATCACCAAGGTGAACAACCGCGAAGTCACGCCGGACGAAACGCTGTCTTACATCGTGGCACAGCTGCCCATCGGGTCGCGGGTTCCCATTGAATTGTTCCGAGCGGGCAAGCGGATGACAGTCGTTGCGACGCTCGCCGAGCGCCCAACCGACGAGCAGCTTGCGAGCATTATCGGCACGGAGAATGGTGGCGGTATTGGTCCTGCCGATCCCAAGACGAACGACAATGCGGCACGCGAATCGTTGGGGCTGGCCGTGCAGGGTCTAACGCCTGAAATCGCGCGCCAGATTGGTGTGGGCGCCGGAACCAAGGGTGTGGTGATCGGCGCGGTTGATCCGGCGAGCGATGCGGCAGGCAAAGGGATCCAACGCGGCGACATTATCCAGTCCGCCAATCAGCAACCCGTCGCCTCGCCTACGGACCTGACGGCGGCGGTGAGTGCAGCACGGGCTGCAGGACGAAACAGCGTCTTGTTGCTGATCCAGCGTGGCACCGGCCGTGGTATCTATGTGCCGCTCAAACTCAAGGCGAAGTAACGGGTAGCGCTGCCCTTTCGGTGGGGCACATCTTCCGCTAGGCAGGTTGTCGAAGTGGAGGATTTCGCATGGCAGACGTTGTTGATCCCGTGGGTATTTACGTCGGAACGGCAACGGACGGTACGCGGCAGGTCATCAACCTCAAGCGCGCCAACCGCCACGGCTTGATCGCTGGCGCGACCGGCACTGGCAAGACCGTCACACTGCAGGGGATCGTCGAAGGCTTTTCAGCCAATGGCGTTCCGTGTTTTGTCGCCGATGTGAAAGGTGATCTCTCGGGCCTGGCCATGGCGGGGTCGCCGACGGGCAAATTGCACGAGACCTTTGCCGCACGCGCTGCCGAAATCGGCGATACAGAATGGGTGTATAAAGATTGTCCCACCCAATTCTGGGACTTGTTCGGCGAAAGCGGCCACCCGATCCGCACGACCGTGTCTGAAATGGGCCCACTCCTGCTGGCGCGACTGATGGATTTGAACGATGTTCAGGAAGGCGTCCTGACCATCGCTTTTCACGTCGCCGACAAGGACGGGCTGCTGTTGCTCGACCTCGACGATTTACAGGCGATGCTGGTCAGCTGTGCCGAGCGCGCTGATGAACTGACCTTGCTGTATGGAAACATTTCCAAACAAAGCGTGGGCACAATCCAGCGATCATTGCTGCAACTGCGTAGCCAAGGTGGCGAGCATTTCTTCGGCGAGCCTGCGCTCGACATGATGGACCTTATCAAGCTCGACGACAGCGGGCGCGGCGTGGTGAATATTCTTGCTGCCGACAAGTTGATGGCATCGCCCAAACTCTATTCGACCTTCCTGCTTTGGTTGCTCAGCGAGCTGTTCGAAACGCTTCCCGAAATCGGCGACCCCGACAAACCCAAGCTGTGCTTCTTCTTCGATGAAGCGCATCTGCTTTTCAACGACGCGCCCAAGGCATTGCTCGAAAAGATCGAACAGGTCGTGCGCCTGATCCGGTCAAAAGGCGTCGGCATTTATTTTATCACGCAAAACCCGATTGATATCCCCGACACCGTCGCGGGCCAATTGAACAACCGCATTCAGCACAAGTTGAATGCTTTCACGCCGCGCGATCAGGCGGCAGTCAGGGCGGCGGCAGAAACCTTCCGTGCCAATCCAGGAGTCGATGTCGCGACGGTAATCACCGAGTTGAAGATTGGCGAGGCGCTGGTCTCGACGCTTCAGGCTGACGGTTCGCCGACCCCGGTCGAACGTACGCTGGTCAAGCCGCCGTCGTCGCGCGTCGGGCCATTGTCGCCACAGGAGCGCGGCGTGATGATCGCGACCGATGCGATCGGCGACAAATATGATACGCTGATAGACCGCGAGTCCGCCGAGGAGTTGCTGGCGGCAAAGGCCGGTGAAGCCAGTGCGGCGGCCGCTGCGGTCAAAGCAGATAGCGAAGCCGCCAAGGCAGCGGCCGAACTCGCCAAGCTCGATGCACAAACCGCCAAGGCCAATGCGCAAGCCAATGCCATTGCCGCCCGCGAAGCGGCGCGCCAGCAGAGCATTGCCGATCGACAGGCTGCGGCGGCGGCACGTGAAGCCGCCAAACCAACGATGGCCGACAAGATGATGCGCTCTGCGGCAACGTCTGTGGCGAGTTCGGTGGGTCGTCAGGTCGCCGGACAGATCGGTGGGCGACTGCTGCGCGGCCTGTTGGGCGGGTTATTCAAGGGGCGTTAGTCGCTCTTTGTCGCCCCAATAAAATGGTCCGCAATGTCTTTGGCAATGCGCGCCGGACGTAGCGTTTGCGCATCGATGCAGCACCAGCTCGATTGCACTTCGGCTAGCACTTCTTCGCCGCGCTTTATCAACGTCTGGTAGAAGGCGCGTGCGCCCTGAACCTTTTCCAGCACGACCGTTGCTATGACTTCGTCGTTCAGGAACGCCGGTTTGCGATACGTAATCTCGT
>JAYUYR010000269.1:0-9655 GCA_043752405.1 Sphingomonas sp.
GCTCATCCGAAAGGCGGGTCATGCCTGGGTCTCCGATACGGCTGGCGCAATCCGGTAGCGCGTGATCTCGTCGACCTTCGCCTTTACGACATCATTCCCCTTCTTGCGCAGACCGGTCAGGGCGGCGCGGGTCGTGTGGGGCAGCCACTCGAGTGCTATGACCAGTTCACCGATGCTTGCCCGCCGCGTCGGTTGAGGACGGGCTTCGCGCGCATCTGGCGCAGACGCGCGCAACGGTACTTGTTATTGGCAAGCAGCGGCGATCCAAATGGTTTGAGCTGCGCCACGGCTCGATCGTCGATCGTTTAGTTGGTGATCTTGATGGGATCGCCGTGCACGTCGTCCCTGTGGTTGCGTCCACGAGCAACGTCGATGCCGGTGTTCGCCGGCCAATGGCGGTTGAGGGCACCGTTGCCGGCATTGCACTTGTCGCGCTTACGACAATTATCGCATTCCTGCTCGGTCAACTGATTGGCACGAACGCCGTCGATCTGCTCTTTCTGCTCCCGATCGTCGCTACCGCTACGCTGTTCGGACTGCGCCCCTCACTTGTTGCCAGCGTCTCCGCCGCGCTTGCCTATAATTTTTTCTTCCTGCCGCCACTTTACAATTTCACCGTGGCTGATCCACAAAATGTCGTAACATTGTTTGTCCTTGTCACCGTCTCGATCGTCGCTAGCCAGCTTGCCGGTCGTTTGCGACGTGAAGCTAATATCGGCACCCGTACCGCAAGTGATAATGCAGCGCTCGCTACTTTCGGCCAACGTCTTGCCGCCGTTGCCGACGAAGACGCCACAGCCAGTGTCGTCTGCGAAGAGATCGCCGCGCTGTTCGACGTCAACACAGTGCTGCTGGTACGTCGCGACGGTCGACATGTGCCAGTTGGCGGCCGTCCCGAAATCCCAGCGCTTGGCCCCATAGACATGGCTGCGATCGATTGGGCCTTCACACGCAACGAGATGACCGGTCGCGCCACCGGCACATTGACTGCAGGCGAGTGGCAGTTCCACCCGCTTGCGACTTCGCTTGGTGTACTCGCAGTCGTCGGCATTGCACGTGACCTGGGTGATCCGGTTGACCCCGAACGCCGCGTGTTGCTGTCGACAATGCTCGGGCAAGCGGCGCTCGCGCAGGAACGTCTCAAGCTTGAAGCCGAAGCGCGTGAAATTGATGTACTGCGCCAACGCGACAACTTGCGCACGACGCTGGTTGCTTCAATGGGCCATGACCTGAAAACGCCGCTGACGTCCGTCGTCGCGGCGGCCGATGCTTTGGCAGCGAAGTACGGCGACAGCGACGACGCCGCACTCCTCCGCACCGAAGCCCGCCGCCTGTCACGCGTCTTCGACGACCTCGTCGAGATGACACGTATCGACTCGCGGGCGCTAAACGTTCGGAGCGAAGCCATCGACCTGACCGACGCGGTCGGTGCCGTGACGTCCGCACTAGCGGTCGAGCTTGCAGCACATAATGTCGTCGTCGAAGTTGCGACGGATCTTCCGCTTGTCGACGCTGATCCCCGAATGCTGCATCATATCCTCATCAACCTGATCGCGAACGCGGCGAAATTTGCTGGATCCGGCACAGCGATTGGCATCCGCGCTGAGGTATCGGGTGGAGACCTTTTTCTGGCAGTCGAGGATGAAGGCCCCGGCTTGCCACCTGGGCGTGAAGACCAACTGTTCAATCGCTTCGAGCGCGTTGAGGGCGACGACCAGCGCGGCGGCAGCGGCCTTGGCCTCGCCATCGTCAAAGGGTTCGCCGACGCAATGGGACTGCGCGTGGATGCGAAGAACCGAGCGAAGGGTGGCGCAAGGTTCGAGCTGATCTGGCCAAGCAACCGGCTTCTCGAAGTGCAAAGAGACACCGCCTGACGCGTGTTCTGATCGTCGACGATGAACCAGCCATCCGTCGCCTGCTGCGCGGCGCTCTCGAGCGGGCCGGGCACGAGGTCGTCGAAGCTGCCGACGCGAGCGTTGCACTCAATGCCGCCAAGCCGCCTGTCGCGCTCGTCCTGCTTGATCTTGGCTTGCCAGGTCGCGACGGGCTCGAACTCGTGCCGCTGCTCAAGGCGCGCGATCTTGCCGTCATCGTTGTCGCCGCGCTCGATCTCGGTGCTGACGATTACGTGACTAAGCCGTTCGACACCGAAGAGCTGCTCGCTCGCGTCCGCGTCGCCTTGCGGCATCAAGCCGTGCCGACCACCAATGAGATCGTTGCCGGCGACATCGCCATCAATCTAGCTGCGCACCAAGTCACCCGCGCCGGGCAAGAGGCAAAGCTTACGCGCAAGGAGTTTGCTCTTCTTTCCGAACTAGCAACCCATGCTGGCAAAGTGCTGACGCACGGCCATCTGCTGCGCGCAGTTTGGGGCGAAGCTCATGCCAATGACGTGGAATATCTCCGCGTAGCGATGCGGAGCCTGCGCCAAAAGCTCGAGGTCAATCCCGCAATGCCAAGGCTGCTGATCAATGAACCTGGGGTAGGTTACCGTCTCAGCACTTGAATTGAGTTGTTGAGCTTTCCCGGGGCGCTTCTGCGCGAGTTACTGCGTGAACCAACGGCAGCTTTTGGCAAGCCGATCATACCTATCGAATGTCTGCAATTTTAGCGGCAGCCGACGCGGCAAGCCAACCATGCGAAAGCGCTTGAGGGCAACGTGCTGACCGAGGCAAACACGGGGTCGTCGGCTGCTCTGCTTACGAGCGGCAATTGTTACGAGCCTGACATCAACAAGACGCCATGCTGTAATACTGCCCTTCTACGGCCCCGATCGTGCATGCTGGATGCACCGAGAAAGTTAAAAGGGGCTGTAATGAAAAACATCTATCGCGTGGCGTTGATGGCAACTTCCGCACTCTTGCTGAGCACGGCAGCGCTGGCCCAGGAGTCGTCCGCAGCCGCCGATGACAACGCTGAAATCATTGTGACTGGTCGCGGTGAGACTCGCCAAGTCCAGCAGATCAGCCAGTCCGATATTGCGCCGCTCGCTGCTGGCACCACCGCGCTTAAGGCGCTCGAGAAACTGCCCAGCGTCAACTTCCAGTCGGCTGACGCCTTTGGCGCGTATGAGTGGTCGCAACGGATCACCGTCCGTGGATTTGACCAAAGCCGTCTCGGCTTTACGCTCGACGGCCTTCCGCTTGGCAATCAGAATTACGGAAACGTTAACGGGCTGCATACCAACCGTGCGATTAGCCCCGAAAACGTTGGAACGATCCGGCTGACCCAGGGTGCCGGTTCGCTCGGCACGCAGGCCACAAACAACCTGGGCGGCACGATCGAACTCGCGTCACGCAATCCTTCGGTGGAATTCGGCGTCGATGGCAATTTTACCTATGGCAGCGACAACACCATTCGCGGCTTCGCGCGCGTCGACACCGGCGGCAATACTGCCCGCGGGTTCCTATCGTACGGCTATCTCACAACCGATAAGTGGAAGGGGTTCGGCGCACAGCGCCAACATGTCGTCAACGCCAAGGGGGTTGTTGATGTCGGTGCTGCAAAAATCACCGGATATGTAAGTTTCTCGGACCGGCGCGAGCAGGATTATCAGGATTTGAACCTCGAAATGATCCAGCGGCTAGGTGCAAATGTCGACAACATTGCAAATAATTACGCGCTTGCCGTTCTTCTCGCCGACATCGGCGCCAATCGCGGCGAGACCGGTGCAACGAAACTCAATCCTTCGGCAGGCACGGTGTATCCCGCACCCTACAAGTTCGTCGATGACGTCTATTACGATGCATCGGGTCTCAGGAAAGACTACGTTGGCTACGTCGGTGTCGATGTACCGCTCGAGGCCAAGGGCAACATCGCGTTGAAAGGCTATTTCCACAATAATGATGGGCAAGGTACCTGGTTCACACCTTATGTCCCCTCGCCCACCGGCGTGCCGATCTCGGTCCGCACGACTGAATATACAATCCGGCGCAAAGGTGTATTTGGCAACTATTCCAACGATTTCGGTTTTGGGCAACTTGCTTTCGGCGGCTGGTACGAACGCAATGACTTCCGTCAGGCACGCCGTTTTTATGCGCTGACGAGCCGGACCGCGCCGGGTCGCTCAGCGTTAAAGTTCCAGACTGACCCGTTTTTTACGCAATGGGACTTCAATTATACGACCGATATTTTCCAGTATTTCGTGCAGGACAAGATCAACCTCGGTGCGCTGACGATCGATCTGGGCTGGAAGGGGTTCAGCGTGAAGAACAGTGCGACTCCGATTGTGCAGGCGGGACGCGCGGCAGGCACGATCAACGCGGAGGACTGGTTCATGCCAAGCGTCGGCGTGAATTTTGAGCTGAACAACATGGCCGAACTTTACGCCAGCTTCTCGCAGTCGAAAGCGGCCTATGTCTCCGCTTTCACCGCTGGCCCCTTTTCCACGACGCAGGCAGGTTTCAACGTGATTCGCGGCACGCTCAAGCCTGAGGAGTCGGATACGTATGAAATTGGCGCGCGGTTTAAGAGCGGCGGTTTCAACGGGTCGATTGGCGCATATCTCGTCAATTTTAGTAACCGGCTGCTCGGGGTGTCGTCGGGGCCCGGCATTGTCGGATCACCAGTAGTGCTGCAAAATGTCGGCGGCGTCCGTTCGGCCGGTGTCGAAGTTGCAGGCAATTATCGCATTGCCGGGGGTTTCGGCCTATTCGCGTCCTACAGCTATAACGACGCGACGTATCGCAACAACGTCTTCAACGGCGCTGGCGCGCTCGTCGCGGCGATCAAAGGCAAGACCATTACTGACGCGCCCAAGCATTTGCTGAAGGTTGATGCAAGCTACGACAGCGACAGCTTTTTCGGCCGCGTCGGTGTCAATTACATGAGCAAGCGTTATTTCACCTACACAAATGCGCTCAGCGGCACTGCGATCGCGCCCGCCGACAGTTTAGGCTTCGTCGAAGGCCGCGCGCTTGTCGACGCGTCACTCGGCTACCGATTCAACCTCGGTTTTCTGCACAAGGCTGAATTGCAACTCAATGCCACCAATTTGTTCGACAAGGCATATATCTCGACAATCGGAAGTAATGGCTTTGGCAATATCGGCGACAATCAGACGCTGCTGAACGGTGCGCCGCGGCAGATCTTCGCGACGTTGAAAGTGGGGATTTAGGGATGATGTATCGCTGGCTTGGGGCGCTGGCGCTCGCAGCCTCGTCTGCGCATGCCGGGCCTGTCCTGCTGATCTCGATCGACGGCCTTCGGCCCGGCGACGTGCTCCGGGCGGAGGAGCGCGGGCTCAAAATTCCTAACCTTCGCAAGTTCCTGACCGAAGGCGCGCACGCCAGCGCAGTTATCGGGGTTCTGCCCACCGTCACCTATCCCAGCCATACGACCTTGCTGACCGGCGTCAGTCCCGCACGGCACGGAATTGTCAGCAACACGACTTTCGACCCGCTGAATATCAATCAGGGCGGGTGGTACTGGTATGCCGAGGATATTAAGGTGCCGACGCTCTGGGATGCAGCCAGCAAGAAGGGGTTGACAGTGGGTAACGTCCACTGGCCGGTGAGCGTGGGTGCCAAAAGCATTACTTGGAACCTGCCGCAACTGTGGCGGACCGGTCACCCCGATGATGAAAAATTGAACCGCGCACTTGCCACACCTGGCCTGCTTGCCGAGCTCGAGGCCAAGCTCGGTCGCTACGCTCGCGGGATCGACGAAGACATCGACAGCGACGAAACGCGGGGGCGGTTTGCGGCGGCACTGCTTGCGACAAAGCGGCCCGACTTCACGACCGTGTATCTGACAGCCTACGATCATGACCAGCATCGCTTCGGTCCCGACACCATTGACGCGCACGCGACGCTCGAGCGGATCGATACGATCGTCGGTCTACTGGTCGTCGCTTCCCGCGCGGCGCGTCCTGATATTACAATCGCAATCGTGTCAGATCATGGTTTCGACGTCACAACGACCGAAGCCAGCCTATACCGGCCATTCATCGATGCCGGACTGATAAAGATCGGCGCCGACGGCAAAATCGCAACTTGGGAAGCCGCGCCGTTGAATTCGGGTGGGTCAATTGCGATCGTGCTTGCCAGACCCGACGATGCTGTATTGACGGCACGAGTTCGGGCGCTTCTCTACATACTGACCACACAGCGTGACAGTTCTATCGCGCGCGTGATCGAGAGAGCCGAGATTTCAAAAATGGGCGGCAATCCGAACGCTCAATTCTATGTCGAGCTCAAACGCGGATTTCTTGCCGGTGGTTTTGATGGCGCCAACACATCCGCAACGCGACCGGCAAAGTACAAAGGCATGCACGGCTATTTCCCTGCAGCATCGGCGATGCGCTCAACCTTTATTGTGGCAGGACCCGGCATATCTGCGGGGCGCGATCTCGGTGAGATTGATATGCGCGCGATTGCCCCCACACTTGCGCAAGTTCTTGGCGTCCGGCTTTCGGATACCGATTTAGGGGCACTGGACATCCGCGAACGGTAAAATCGTTTGGCGGGCAACTCTTGCTGCTGACACCCGAGCCCAAGGAGTTGTCAGAAGTCGGCACCGTCAAGCTCAAGGCTATGCAGTAGGCAGCAGCGCTGAATGTCCTTCGTGCAGGCACCTTCAGCTGTTCGGCGTAAGCAAAGCGGGACTTAAAAGGGGACAGTCCGCAATCGACAACCTTTCGGTCGTACCTTGTTTGAAGCGTAGGCCTCAGAACCTGCCGTGGCCTCGGTCTTGATCCGTAGCAGCACTCCGTTTTCTGTGGCGGTACAATGCTAGCGTAACATAGGGTTGGGCTCGGGGTTGCGAGCGCAGCGCGCGGTCTCGTCCGACTGAACACTGTTAGACAAGATGCAACCACATAAGCGTGACAGACGGTCACCAAGGTATCGTGAGCAAACGCTAATCAGAACCGGACGGTTGCCGAAACGCGCAGCTGACGTGGCTCAACCGGCCTGATATGCCGATCCTCGACGCCTTCGGCGGGCTCGCCCGGAAGGCGCGAGGCGTAGAAATATTCAATCTCATTATCTCTGGCATTGAACACGTTGAGGAGATCGGCGGCCAGCTCAACCCGCCCAACTTGATACTCGATACGTGCGTTGACGACGGTGAGCGGGTCGGCGCGGACGCTGTTGTCCTCGATCAAGCTATAGCGGCCGAAATGGCGCGCCCGAACCGCGAAAGACGCCTTGTCGTATTTTGCGACGAAACCACCCGCGATGACCGTTTCGATTGCGCCGGGGATGCGATTGGCACCATCGGGCAGGTCGCTGAGCCGCCCGCGCGAACTGGTGTATTCGGCATCGACGGTGAGCCAGCGCGTCGGCTGGTAGAATGCAGAAAGTTCAAAACCGCGACGAGTAGACGGCCCCTGCGCCTCGGTCGTGCCGCCGTCGCCCAGAAACAGTAATTCGGAATCCAGGTCGAGCCACCAGTAGGTGCCGGTCAGCGTCAGGCCTTCGACCGGCTTAAGTCGGACGCCTCCCTCATAACCGGTAGCGGAAACCAGCGCATCGACGCGATCAGCCGCATCGCCGGTATTTGGGTCGATATTAATACTTGTGCCGCGTGCATCGTTAGAATGAAAGCCGCGCCCATAATTAGCGTAAAGTTCGATCCGGTCAGTCGGTGCCCAGGCCACCGATGCCTTGGGGCTGACGCGCGTTGCACTGCTCTTGCCGCTGTTGACCGCAAGATCGGATTGGACGTCGAATGTGTAATGATCGACGCGCCCGCCGAGGAGGACGCGGACGGTCGACGTCGGACGGATTGTCGCCTCGGCGAACAGCGCACCCGAGCCTTCATTGACCTTGTCGCGGCGCACGGTCGACACCACCCGGCGCGCGTCGGTGCGATACAGCACGACCGGGTCGATGAAATCATAGCGACCTTCGGCCCCCACAAGCAGTTCGACGGGGACACCGACGTTGAAATCAAACCGCTTGTCGACGCGGCCGCCGACGACAAAGCGGCGGTCCTGTTGTTCGAATTCATCGCCGTTCACCGGATCGTCGAGAAAATAGGTGAAGTTCGAGGTCAGCCGGAAGTCGTAATAATGCGCGTAGCCGAGGATGTTCAGTGGCCCCTTGGCATCGTCGGTCCAGTTCAGCACACCACCGACGCGCGTCGTTTCACCACCCAGATCACTGTCGAGGAACCCAAGGCGGTCGATCAGACCGCTTTCGATGGCGCGCAACGGCACCTGCTCGGGCGAGCGGAACTTAACATGATAGCCGGTCGCGCTCGCACGTAACGTGCCGCCTGCCAGTGGTCCCGTCCATTTGGCAAAGCCGCTGATCAGCTTCAAATCCTGCGGGAGTTGAAATGGCCCATCATCATAGCGCGTTTCAACGCCGAGCAGCAGATTTCCTTTGCCAAGCTTTGTCGATCCTGCAGCAACGATGCGGTAGAAATCTCTGGTGCCGACTTCGGCCTTTACGAAGGGAGCTTCGAGGGTATCGATTGTCTTGAACCGACCCGACCCTGCGGTCGCGAAGTCGCCATTTTCAGCGCGATAGGGGCCCTTGGCAAAGGAGAGCGTGTCGATCAATTCGGGAATGATGAAGTTCAGGTCGAGATAGCCTTGGCCGTGGCCATGCGTGCGCATGTTGAGCGGCACGCCGTCATGAAACACCGCGAAATCGGTGCCGTGATCAAGGTTGAAGCCGCGCAGAAAATACTGGTTCGCCTTGCCGCCGCCGGAATGCTGTGTGGCGATGAACCCCGGCACCGTCTCCAGTAATTCAGCGATGCGCTGGATCGGACGGTCTTCAAGATCGATCCTGCCGACGACCCCCTCCGACGCGGACCCAGCGATGCCGATCAGGTCGGTCGCGCGACCAGTAATGACAATCTCGGACATTGCCCCATCTGTATCTCGGTCCTTACTTGTCGCCGCATGCGCCGACACGACAGCAAGGCAGAACGTTACAAATGCGAGCAACGCATTGACACCTGAGCGGGGAACAGACTTAAGCTTCACGACAGTCCCCTGATGTAAGATATTCGTGCAACATCTGCTTACGTTGATTGTTCCACAGCTACGTCGCGGTCGACGACAAAGATGCAATCAGGCAGGGGATAAATTGACCAAGGTCAGGAGTTATTATGCAGCGCGTTACATTCTCACTCGACGAAGACATCGCGACCGACTTTGACGACATCGTGAGGGCGCAGGGCTATCAGAGCCGTTCCGAAGCCGTGCGTGACCTTATCCGGCGCGAGGTTGACAGCCGCAGGCTGCAACAGTCGGGCGACCATCTGTGCGTCGCCAATCTGTCCTACGTCTACGATCATCATGTGCGCGCGCTGGCGGGGCGGCTCGTGGCGTTGCAACACGAGCACCATGAACTTGTGGTATCGACAACGCATGTCCATCTCGATCACGACAACTGTCTGGAAAGCACGATCCTGAAAGGTCCGATTGACGCCGTTCGGTCACTGGCGGACAGCATTCAGGCCGAGTGGGGCGTGCGATTTGCAACCACGAACCTTGTGAGTATGCCAGACAGGTGATTGAGATAGCGGAAAATCGCTGGCGTCGGCTTAGGTTTCTCAGCGGCACGCTCACCGTCAGTAAATTAGGTACGTTGCCGTCGACACCGTTACCAGTCGAAAGTTCGCTATCGACATGCCGGTTGGAAAGCTGACAGGCAGCTTTCCACCAATTCAAGACAGTGCAGCGCCTTTTGAAAAA
>JAYUYR010000270.1:0-3855 GCA_043752405.1 Sphingomonas sp.
CTTCTTATATTGATCTGATGGTTTCGGACCTCATAGATGCCGTCCGCATCCGAATTGGCGAAAGTGTGCCGATCCATTTGGCACCTATGGACATAGGCGTTGCTGTAACGGCCGCAGCAAAGAGTTTTGGCGCGGCCCATCCCAACCTGAAAATTGTGGTTGAAACGAGCGGCGATCTTAATGGCGACGGGGATTGCATGCGCATCGGGCAGCTCCTGTCAATCTTGATCGACAGCGTAATGCAGCACGGATCGAAGGCCTCCCTAATCACAATTGCAGCAAAGGCGGGCGATCAAGAAGTGGCTCTGTCGGTACATAGCGAAACCGTCATTCCACCGGATACAGTCGCTAACATTTTCGATCCGCTGACGAGGGGCCAGGATAAGAGCGTAGCG
Organism: Sphingomonas sp.; assembly: GCA_043752405.1. Classification (GTDB taxonomy): domain Bacteria; phylum Pseudomonadota; class Alphaproteobacteria; order Sphingomonadales; family Sphingomonadaceae; genus Sphingomonas_O. The sequence continues at coordinate 396 of JAYUYR010000270.1, forward strand.
CAAAGCGGCGCATCCCGGCTTCAGTTGGGACCGTTTATCGCCAAGGGCATTGTAACCGCGCACGGTGGCAAGATCACGGTCGTATCGAATGAAAAACAGGGAACGATTTTTACCGCAGTGTTGCCCCGTAAGAACTTAGCTAAGTGAGCGCGATCCCACGTTATCATTCACATCGCGACTGACGATGGGGCCAGATGACGCCACTAGCGGCAGCTCGCTCAAGTCGCATCAAACCATGAATGGATTTGCCATCGTTTGTGTGGGGGGTTCGGCCGGTAGTCTCGATGCCTATAAAGAATTTTTTGACGCTCTCCCCGAAAACTTGGGCGTTGCGGTTGTGGTCGTTAATCATGTCACCCGTTCGTTCGATATAATCCATGAGATATTGCCGCGGCATACCAAGATGCCTGTCAAGCTTGTTACGGACAGAATGAAAATTCGGCCAAATCATGTGTACGTAATTCCAGCCAAGTGCGAGTTGCACCTCCTGGGGGCCGAGTTTCGCCTAAAGCCAATATCGAAAGCTAAAGGCTGGCCTGACGTGATCACGATTTTTCTTCGTTCGCTGGCGCAGCATTGGGATGGAAAACTCATTGCTGTCATCGTCTCTGGTCTAGATGGGGACGGGGCAGCTGCGATGGGCGACATAAAAGCTGTTGGCGGCACTACTCTCGTACAGACGCCCAGCACAGCTGAGTGGTCGGATATGCCAGAAGACGCCATCAAAACTGGACATGTGGACTTTGTACTTTCGGCTGGGGATATTGCTGTGAAAATCGCAGAGATTGTGGGTAGAGAATAGCGCGCCATCAGCTTGCGGCTTAGGGATGTTTACGGATGGCGGCCTGCTTGCACGGCATCTACCGCCGGTGAAACAAGAAGGACGGGTGCAATGACTGTGCAGGAACTTGAACGAATTGAAAGGACACTCACCACTCGCTCGAATTATGCGTTTCAGGTGCGTGCCGCACAGAGTGCCGACCAACCTGCGCTCGCCGAGTTCTTTACGCACGTCGAGAAGGACGACCTTCGCTTTCGCTTTCTCAGCCCGATCAACACCGTCGGGTCGCACCTGATCGCGACGCTCGCCAATGTCGATCACGATCGCACCGAAAACATCCTGGCCTTCGATGCAGATGGTAGAACCATTATCGCTTCGGCCATGATTGCAGTCGATCCCGACGGCAAGCGTGCCGAGGTCGCGCTGGCCATCCGCGCCGACTACAAGCGCAGGGGTATCAGCTGGACCCTACTCGAACACGTCGCGCACTTAGCCAGAGACAAGGGTATTGAGACGCTTGAGTCAATCGAGGCGCGCGACCACCATGAGGCGATCGAGATGGAGCGCGAGATGGGCTTCACCGCATCGCCGTCGCCGGGCGATCCCACTCTGGTCCTTCTTCAGGCTAAGCTCAGTCAGAAGTAACACCATGATTGGTGGGCCTGTCTCGAGGCGTGGCACACAATGCTGATCCAGTTGACCGTGGCAGCGGCGCGACCGTGGCGGCTCGTCGGCGCGATCGAGGGGATCAACGGCGTTCGGCTGCTAGGCTAGTATTTAATCGGAACCGCTAACTACGATCGAAACCGCGTCTCGGTAGCCGACGCTAGTGTCATCGCATTAGCCCCGGCGCTGACGTCGAATTTCACGAATACGCTTCAGGGTAATTTGTTTCGCTCACGGTTCGAAAGGAAATTTTGCTTTGAGCCGTCGAGCTGCCGGACAGGTTGCCGATCAGCTCCGGCCCGCCGGCAGCAGGCGGTCGATTGCGCGTTCGTGTGTCAAATCGCATTGAGGTGACTCGGCACAACGGCAAAACCAGGAAACAGACACGCCCCGGCTCGAAACGCGCAAACGTAGGATTAATTGCGACTGCTGATTAAATCGGTTCGGCGAGATTTAAGCACGGCGCCTCAGCGTCTTTCAGCTCTGCGCGCTGCCCGCTTCGGATCAAGGCTGTCACCATGCGCTGCGCTTCTTTAACAGCGACCGCTTTGCACCCCGCTGGCATCATCATGCAGTTGTCGCGACGAACCGCCCATCCGTAAGGCTCCTTAACGATCTCGAACGTAAGCATGAATTCAAGCCTCCTGCATTGTCGTTTGAGCACCACGGGGGACAATCGTGATTGGCGCCCGCAGGAAACAAAAACACGCAAATTTACTAAAATCGAACACGTGAGAGCGACATTTGTTCAATAAGCGACCAAATTAATTACGTCTCTGCTAGTTGCGTTTTGCTCGGCGGCGATCGCGCAATCGAAACAAGGTGCGATTAAGCAGCCACTGTCATCCGCAACGTCTCGGTAATCCCCACCAGTCAATGGCCTTAGCCAAGTTGAATTCGAATTTTATAGGTGCGACCGTCGCGGCCGACTGGAAAACGCACTGGTCGCTCAGAAAGCGCGACGCCGTCGCACTCTGCACGAACAACGCCTCGGCAGACGCCCGCGGCATTGTCGACGACGATGTCGTAACGCGCACCGTCCCTTTGCAGCGTCAGTTCGAAACCAGGCCAATGTTTTGGAATACACGGATCAAGGTGCACAAAAGCGCCTACTATATTCAGTCCGAGAATGTCTTCGATCCCGGCCCGCTGCATCCAACCCGCAGCACCCGTGTACCAGGTCCAGCCGCCACGTCCGACGTGCGGCGGCCGCGAGTATATGTCTGCCGCAACGACGTAGGGCTCAACTTTGTAGCGGTGCATTTCGGATGGCGTCAGGCTGTGATTGATGGGATTGAGCATTGCGAGCAGCGCCGCCGCCTCATCGCCATTGCCAAGTCGGGCCAAGGCGATCACCGACCATAGCGCGGCGTGTGTATATTGGCCGCCATTTTCGCGGACGCCCGGGGGATAACCTTTTATATAGCCCGGATCGAGTTGCGTTTGGTCGAATGGGGGCGCGAACAGTAAAGCAAGCTCCGTCTCGTGCGAGACAAGTTCGCGTTCGGCTGCCGCCATGGCACGTCGAGCACGCTCGGGATCACCAGCGCCCGAAATGACTGCCCACGACTGCGCGAGTGAATCGATGCGGCATTCCGCGCTCGCCGACGACCCTAGCGCCGAGCCATCGTCAAACCAGCCGCGGCGGTACCAGTCGCCGTCCCAAGCCTCGGCGTCGAGCGCTGTCACTAGCGCGGCGGTATGTTTCGTCCATAGCGCCGCACGGGCGTTGTCGGCGCGGTTGGCGGCGACGGGCACGAAGGCTTTAAGTGCGGCGTGGAGGAACCACCCCATCCAAACGCTTTCGCCCTTGCCTTGCGCACCGACGCGATTGAAACCGTCATTCCAGTCGCCGCCGCCGATTAAAGGCAGGCCGTGGCTGCCAACCGCAAGGCTCGCATCGAGCGCGCGAGCGCAATGTTCGTATAGATCAGCCGATTCGGCCGACATCGTCGGTTGGAAGAAGTTCTCTGGCTCACCCGGGGCCAGCGTCGGGCCGTCGAGAAAGGCAAC
>JAYUYR010000271.1:0-3847 GCA_043752405.1 Sphingomonas sp.
TGGCATCTTGATGAAATGTACGTGAAGCTCAATGGCGAGATGGTCTACCTCTGGCGCGCGGTCGATCACGAGGGCGAAATCCTCGAGAGCTACGTCACCAGGACGCGGGACAAGGATGCAGGGTACTGTCAAACTAACCAGATTCTTGTTCGTTCGTGACGTATCGCTGAAAAAGCGTTGCAAAAACTTTGTCTGCTAGCGGAACAAAAGAGGCTATTTCGCTGAACACAAGAAGAACCATTTTGGCAAAGGTATCTCGTGAACCAGATCGGGAAAGAGCCTACCCATTGCTTTGACAGTGCCCCTTCGACCTCTACATCGGCCTTGACCCAACCATTGCAACGATGGCCGCTCGACGACGATGACGCCGAGCGGCCTTTGCATTTAGGCGGCTGGTTTGAGCACGACCTTGGTCCAGCCGTCGTCGCGAGCGTTGAAGTGTGCGAAAGCGCTTGGCGCTTCTCCAAGCGTTAGCCGATGGGAGATGATCTTGGACGGCTCGGCCCGGCCCTGGTGGATCAAGTTCATGAGCCGTCGGTTATAGGTTTTCACGTTGCACTGGCCGGTACGAATCTGCTGACCTTTGAACCAGAACGAGCCGAAGTCGAAGGCCATCTTGCCCTGCTTCGCTAATTTATCGGTCGAATTGGGATCCTCTGGAATAAACACACCCACCACGCCTATACCGCCAGCCGCTTTGGTGCTGCCGACCAAGCAATTCATTGTGTAGTTGTTGCTTTCGTGGCCATGCCGGTCGCAGCACTGATAGCCGACGCATTCACATCCGCGGTCGGTTCCCAAGCCACCAGTGTGCGCCAGGATTTGCTCGACGGGATCGGATTTCCGCATGTCGATCGGGATTCCCCCCAACGACTCAGCAAGCTTCAATCGATCGTCGTGAGAGTCCACCACGAACACTTGAGAGGCACCCTTGATGATTGCCGAATGGGCGGCCATCAGACCCACCGGCCCCGCACCGTAGATCGCCACGGATTCACCAGGCAATAGCCCCGACAGTTCCGTCGCGTGCCAGCCGGTGGGAAAGATGTCTGACAACATGACGTAGTCGTCCTCTTTCGCCTCGGCGTCGTCCGGCAACACCAAGCAGTTGAAGTCCGCGTAGGGCACACGCAGCAATTCCGCCTGGCCGCCAAGGTAGGGTCCCATGCCGGCAAAGCCATAAGCGGCGCCTGCCGTCCCCGGATTGCAGGTCAGGCAATAGCCCGTCAGTCCTTTTTCGCAGTTCTCGCAGAAGCCGCAAGCTACGTTGAAAGGCACGCAGACCCGATCGCCCTTTTTCACCCGATCAACGCCATTGCCGACCTCGACAACTACGCCGAGATTTTCATGTCCGAAGACACTGCCCTTCTCGAAGTTGGTGCGACCCTCGTACATGTGCAGGTCCGAACCGCAGATGTTTGTGGTGGTGATACGGATTACGGCATCCGTCGGCTTTTCGATCCGGGAGTCGTCGACGTTGCTTACGCTGACATCGCGCGGGCCATTATAGACTACAGCTTTCATTGTCCTGATTTCCAATGCTGTGATGACTCGTTAATTCTGCGCACTGTTGAAAGTTCCCGCCGATCCGAAAATGCACAAAATCGACGGCAAAGCTCGAATTTTTGAGTTAATTGGAGACCCGCCGGACCGCGCTGCAAAACCTGATGATTCCGTGTCGGAACAATCGAGCGGTTCTGAGGACAATGAAAGCCCAGAGATTCGCCTGCCAACGCCGGTATGATTCGAGGTCAGTGTGGCGGAGCAAAAGCAGGCGGGAAGTCATGCGTGTTCGACGTTGATCAACTGGTGGTGATTTCGCCGATGCTGAGATCGAAGTGTCGACCACCGCCCACGAATACTCGCGCGTCAATCGGAGGTCGCTGCAGCGCACGGATGCCGTCCAGCAACACCGCCGTCGCCTCGCAATCGTCTTCATTGCAATCGAGGAGGCGTTGTCGAATTGCCGGGTCTCCCGTTCTACCTAGCGCGGTACTGTCAGAGCAATGGGGCAGCACTTTTCCAAGTTGGTTATCGCGTTTCCATACGGCTCGATCGCCACGCTTCATTCCTAATCTGATCTGCTTTCGTTCAGCCAAAAGCATTCGCTGGCATGGGCCGCGCATGCCTCCGGCAGGCAAACGAACAAATTCATGGTTTAGTTTGACAGTGCCCGCAATAGCGCTGTCGGGCATGTCAGTTTCCGATTTTGGGCCGGTAGCCGACAGGCCGCTTTTGGGCAATGGTGCACGATGCCGAAGACATCCACTCCACCACTTAGCGTCTACCCGCCTCCTTGATCTCCTTCGACCACACATAATACAGGCTCGGGGCGATGCCCCCCTTGCGGTACAGCTCGGCACGCTGTCGTCACCGAGCAGGCCGTCCCGCATGATCCGCATCTTATGTTCCGCCGAGAATGCCCCCGGGTTGCCCCGCGGAGTCCTTCACCACCTGCTCCGCAGGCTACTTGGCAATTGAGGATTTAAATCTCATTTTCGTCCCTTTGTCACTACGACGAGACCCAAGTCCTATTTAAATCACAACCTCAAGTCTGGGCCAAAGGTGCTTATGGGGAACATGCCTACGTTTGGACAGTTTGACTGTGCGCAAGAATGATCACGAGGCGATTAGAATATGGCACGGAGTCTGAAGATCGCCACAGTAATGGGGTTGGCCTTGGCAAGTGTGTCCATGCCAGCTCTGGGTTCGAGCCATCGCGAGGCACCCGGCATTACGGCAACGGCTAAAGTTGACAACACCGACGTTTATGTCTTCCGCAGCTATGAGCCTGGCCGTGATCGCACAGTCACATTAATCGCCAATTTTCAACCAGCTCAAACCCCAGGCGATGGTCCGAATTACTTCACCATGGACCCCGACGCGCTTTACGAGATCCATATCGACAACACCGGCGACGCGGTCGAGGATATGACTTTCCAGTTCCGCTTCGCCAACACGCTGGTCGGCGGTGTCGGCAAGACCGTTCTAGTCGGCGGGGTTAATCAGCCCATTCCCCTGCGTCATGTTGGACCAATCGCCGGGCCGGGTGATGCCAACCAAGGCGAACTGGAAACCTACACAGTCGGAATGGTCATGGGGGGCCGAGGGTCTGGCTTGACACTGCTGCGCAATGCCGACGGTTCGGGAACCACTTTCAACAAGCCAATCGACAACATTGGCAACAAGACAACCGCCAATTACTCAGACTACGCCAATCAGTTCATTTACAATGTCTCGATTCCAGGCTGCGCCTCGCAAGGGCGAGTTTTCGCCGGGCAGCGCGAAGATGCCTTCGCGGTCAACACCGGGCCGATTTTCGATCTCGTCAATCTTGTGCCGATTGAAGGCGACAGCGCGCCAGGCGCCAATGACCGCCGCGGGTTCCCCGGCGGGATCACTCAAAGCGACAAGAACCAGCAACTCATCGGTCAAAAGAATGTCACGTCGCTTGCACTCGAAATTCCGACCGCCTGCCTCACTGGCAGCGGCAACGGTGTGATTGGCGTTTGGTCAAGCGCCAGCTTGCCGCTCGGTAAAGTTACGGGAGCACGAGCCGGACGCAATCCGGCGGCACGCTCCGGCGGAGACTACAAGCAGGTATCGCGTCTGGGCGCGCCGTTGGTCAATGAGGTTGTGATCGGGTTACCTCAGAAGGACTTGTTCAATGCGAGTAAACCAACGCAGGACGCAACTTTTGCAACCTACGTCACGAACCCGGCGATGCCGGCGATCCTCAATACCCTGTTCCTCGCCCCAGTAAATGCCACACTGCGTGCCAAGTTCACCGACCTGGCCCCGAGCAACTTTCCGCGCCGCGATCTGGTCGCCGCCTATCTGACCGGGT
>JAYUYR010000272.1:0-9552 GCA_043752405.1 Sphingomonas sp.
AACTGAGTGGCGGTGAGTCCGGTAAGGGCGAGTGCGATGACGAAGTCGTAGACGCCGCCTTGCCCGGCATCCGATCCCTGTCCGCGAAATGTCGTGTAGCCATCACGCGAAATGCGAATCAGAAAATAGTTTATTGCCAGTATGATGGCAGCATTCATGTGGAGCGGCTGATCGATCGACCGGTCAAAGATGGCGTGGTAGATGATCATCGACGCAAAAAACGCCACCACGAAGCAGGCGACGTCGGATGCAATGCCCATTGTCGTCAGCAGGTTGGACGTAAATCGCATCCGGCGGCGGCGTGGTCCCGCGGCACGCATCGCGACAGCCAGTTCACTGTTGTCGACAATCGGGTCAGCCAAGTCGCTCATCAGACGGCGGGCAAGGGGCTGAACAGACCGCGCATACGGACAGGGCGGGCTGGATTGGTAAACGTCAGGTCGCGCAATGCCGCCTGCTGTAACTGGGCAGCGCTTACGACGCAGGCCTGATCATTTGCTTGCTGACAAGTTTGTGCCAAAATTCCCCAACCCCATGGCTGTGAGCGGTTCGCGTCTGCAAAATTGCGCGCGGCCGAGATTGCACTGGCACTATCACCGATCGAATTAAGGAACTGCAAATAGGCGACCAGAACGCGTCGGTTCCGGGGCAAATCGCGCACGGCCTGTGCCAGAACCTGACGAACGCGGATCTGCTGGTCCTTAACGCTATAAGATTCGGCCAGAACAAATCGCGCATCGATGTTCGACGGGTCGGCAATGACCGCATTCTGGGCATCGGCATTGGCACGATCAAAATTCTTGGCTGCCAGAGCCCAGCGCGCGCGCAGCATCAGCGCATTGGGATCCTGCCGCTGGTCAATGGCGCCCAGCATCGCGTCGACACGTGTCTGTGCCTCGCCGCGCCGTCCCAGACCGTCAAGCGCAACTGCATAAATGCCACGGTCGAGATCGGCGACCCCCTTGCCATGGCTCAGCAAAGCGGCGGCACGGGCATATTCTTTTCGCAGCACCAGATATTGTCCTGCCGCCGTCCGTAAGGGCGACGGCCCGACACGACTTATCCGCTGATCCAAATAAGCGGGACTAACCGCCGATTCCATCATGTCATAAAATTCAAACGCCCAGGCAATGAAACGAGCGTCGGCACGCGCCACAAGCACGGTGTCCGACCAGACTTTGCGGGCTTCGTCTATTTTGCCCGCGCGATAGAGCAAATTGCAATATTCCAGCGCGAGTTCGTAATTTTGCTTTTGCGCTTCGACGAGACCGGGGAAAATACCGATCATCGCATCGATGTCGCCTTTGGCGCGGTAGAATTGAAGCAGGGAAAAGTTCAGCCCGGATTTAGAGCCCGCTGCTTTCGCTGCATCTTCAAGAAGTTTTATGGCAGCATCGATATTGCCCTGAATGGCGATAGCGCGCGCTTTCAACATCAAGCCCGTTTCGTCATTCGGTGCGGCGGTCAATATCGCTTCGGCCGATTCGAGCGTAGTTGCTGTTTCACCCTTGTCGAGCGCCAGAAGCCCTTTGACCGCAAGCCCCTGCGGATCGGATGGCGCCAGCACCAGCAAGCGGTCGACGGCGTCCTTTGACAGGCGTGTGGCCCCGATCATATAGCCGGTATAGGCAAGCGGGCGCAAAATATTGACATCCCCCGGACGCAACTCGTCCGCTCTGGTAAATGCCGTAAACGCCTCGGGCATCGATCCGCCAGCCAGTCGCACTTGTCCCAAAGCGTACCAGATGTCGGGAACATCATCGCGCACGGCGACCGCAAGTTGCAGTTCGCGAGCGGCGGCCGGAAGGTTGTTGTAAGACATATATTGCTGGGCATTGACGTAATATTCGTTGGCTCGCTCTGCCTTCGACGAGCATCCGGCCATTGCTAATAGCATGGCACCGCAGAGGAACATCGCACGAAATTGAGCATTAAGCATAGGCGGTTGCATCATATGGTCCTGGTGCTGCTATACGCCTGTCGAGAATCAGTGCTATGAGGCAAGCAATCGCGGTGATCAAGATGGGAGGCACAACATCGATGACAACAACGCGAAAGGGAGCAGAAATGCTTAGGTTTTTAGCTACCACATTATTCGCCATGACCACGATGGGGACCGCTGCAGCGCAGATGGCAGACTCACCGAAGTCAGCAACACGCCCCTACACAATCAATCCCGGTGACGAGATCGAAGTCTATGTCTGGGGCGAGGAGCGTTTGCAGCGCGTCGTCCGGGTGTTGCCGGACGGTAGCTTTGCGTTTCCGCTCGTCGGCCGCGTTATCGCTGCAGGCAAGCTGCCCGGTCAGGTCGAAACCGAGATTTCGCAAGGACTGAAGACGCAGTATCGCGGCGAGGTTCCTCAAGTCACGGTATCGGTAAAGTCGCCGTCGGGCATGACTTTTTCGATTTTGGGGCGTGTGAAGAGCCCGGGCACATTCACCCCGGGTCGTTACATCAACATAATCGAGGCCCTGAGCCTTTCGGGTGGGCCTGACGAATTTGCGAATTTGGACAATGTGACGCTGATCCGCAAGAACGGGGCCGGGGTCACAGTGATGAAACTGCGTCTGAGCGCCGTATTCAAGGGTTCGCGTGACCTTAATGCCCAATCGCTGCCGCAAATTGAAAGCGGCGATACTGTAATTGTGCCGTGATGCGCCAATCACCTGATTGTCTCGTGCGCGTCTTGACCGCTGCGCTCACGGCCTCGCCATTCCTGTGTGGGACAGCACAGGCAGACACGCTGTCGGGAATCGGCGTCAACGCGGCAGCCGAATATTCGTCGAACCCGTTTTTTCTGAACGGTAAAGACTTAAGCGCTGTCCGTGCGCAACTGACGGTGTCGCCCTTTGTCGAAGAGCGCACCGCGCGATCGTCGCTGCGCGTCGCCGGAAACGCGACAGTGTCGGCCTATAGCCGCCGCTATGACGAGTCGATCGACCTGTCGACCCAGGTCGATTATCGCAACACGCTGACCCGACAATTGTCGGTGCGCGCCGGTGTTGCGCTGAGCAGTACGGTTGGCAGCATCTACAACCTCTCCAATATCTTTGCGCCCGTGGTCAATCCCGGTGTAGCTCCGCAGATCATCGACATCACCGTTCTCGGTACTCAGGATCGCAGTACGCAGGCTTCGGGCAGCGCTGGCGTTAGCTATATAATCAACGACAAGAATACGTTGTCGCTCGATTATAGCGGTTCTGTTTTGCGTTATCCGAGCGCGAATGCACGCAGTGAATATTCAACGGTGCAGCAAACCCTGAGCTATTCGCGAACCATCAATTCGCGCACGTCGGCGGGCGCATCTGTCGGGGTCACCAAAATCAATTATTTCGGTGGCCCGATTGGGGATGCGCGCATCATCGCGCCGTCGATCAACGGCAGCACGCGGGTGTCGTCGCGATGGACGGTTAGCGGAAGCATCGGTGTTTCGTTGTCGCGCGTCGATCTGGGCGTGGTTCGTTTGAATTCACAGAATTTGTCAGGCAGCCTGAACGCCTGCCGCAACGACGCGCGGACAACTTTCTGTCTTAATGCGGGGCGGTCGACGTCGGCATCGGCGTTCGATGGCTTGAGGACGTCGACGTCAATCGGGGCAAATTACAGTTATCGTCTGAGTGCACGCGATACGTTCAGTGCATCAGGTGGCTATAGCCGCTCGGCGGCGCCATCGCGGTTGGTGTCAACCGTAGAGACCATTGATTATCTTTCTGGCAATGCCAGCTGGACGCGTCGTCTGTCTGACCGGATGTCCGGTTATGTGTCGGCAAGTTTTTCACAAAGCGGATTCCAAGGCACCCGAAGAAGTGTCACAGCGTCAATCGGCATTAACTATGGTTTCGGTAATCGGTAATGACATCAGAGCAGACAGAAAATTTCGCTGAGCCGCCGTCGATCCTGGCTCAGGTCCCGGGCATTTTGTGGCAACGCAAATGGTGGCTTATCATGCCGACGATCCTCCTGCTGATTGCGGGGGCTGCTGCGGCGTTTTTGATTCCGGCGCTGTATCGGTCATCGGCGACGCTGCTTGTCGAAGCCGCCGATGTACCTATAGACAAAGACGTCACGGGCGGATCGGAAATTGTCGACGAACGTTTGGCCAAAATCCGGCAACAGATTCTGAGCCGCCGCGACCTTATCCAGTTGATGGACAAGTATACGCTATATCCGAGCGAGCGGCGGTCCAGTCCGCTATCAAAGGTCGTTGGCAAGTTCCACGACGCCATCGGGGTGACGCCCGTAAGCGCCGAATTTCAGCAGAGCGGTGGCAAGGCGACCATCGCCTTTACGGTCAGCTATGATTATCGTGACCCAATCCTGGCCCAGCAGGTGACGCAGTCGCTGATCGACCGGATCGTCGAAATCGATTCGACCGCCAACGTCGAACAGACCCGCGCGGCTGTGGCGTTCATGAGCCAACAGGCCGAGGATCTGCGGTCGCAGATCATGCTGGTGCAGACATCGCTTTCGGGATTGAAGGCACGCAACGGGTCGCTGCTGTCCAACGTCAATGGGCAGATGATGGGCGGCGGCGGCGGGTATGACGCGCAGATTTCGATGCTCCAGCGCGACAATGCCAATCTCAACAACCAGCGCGATCTGGTCAAGACGTCTGCCGAACGTGACCCTGTGGTTGCACAGGCGGAGGCAGGTCTGGCTTCTGTGAAAGCGATCTACGCCGACAATCATCCCGACGTGATCTTTGCAAAACAGCGTTTGGCCGAAGCCAACAGGCTGGCGGCAACCAATGTGAAGAAGGTGCCGGTCGATAGCATCGCGCAACAAATTTCGTTCAATAACACACAGATCGCGGCCCTGCAGTCGGCGAAATCGCAGGACATGAGCCGTTCGTCACAGGTTTTTGCCGCGCAATCGCGCGGACCGGCAGTCATGGAACAGGCAGCGCAACTCCAGCAAAAGCTGGATGGATTGAACATCCAGTATCAACAATCATCGACGCGATTGATCAGTGCGCAGGCAGCCGCGCGGGCCGCGACCGAGCAACGGGGAGAGCGTCTTGTCGTCGTCGATGCGCCGTCGCAGCCCGATGAACCAACGTGGCCCAATCGCCCCTTGCTGATCGCTGGTGGTGGCTTGGTGGGCGCGGGGATTGGCCTTGGGCTGATCACGTTGATGGAATTGCTTCGCCGACCGATCCGCGGGGCTGCAGGATTGGAAGCGATTACCGGCTCTCCGCCGCTGGGCATTGTTCCGATTTTAACCGAAAGGAAGACAGATGGCGGCTCGGCTAGTGACGGGACGGGCTGGCAATGGCTCAAGCGTATCAATCCGATGAGTTGGCGACGTGCACGACTGGCGACGGTCGATGGATGAAACTGGGGGCAGTACGACTTCGATGACGACAATGCAGGAAGCTTCAGTGCACGGCGCACAGCCGACGATGGCGCTCGACCTATCACGCGCCCGGCCGTTCACGCTCGACCCCGACCGGATGCGTGACGAGCGCATTATCGGATTTGACCCGACCGACCGTGACGGACGTCCCTTCACATTGCTGCGTTCGCGTATTCTCGATTTGTGGCGGCGTCAGGGGCACAAGCTGATCGGCATCACGTCGGCATCGCCTGCAGCGGGTAAGTCGTTTGTTGCCTGCAACGTTGCGACGTCGCTGGCGACATTGCCCGACACGCGCGTCGCGCTGTTCGATCTTGACTTACGACGCAGCACAGTTGCGCGCAATTTCGGACTTGACGACGCGCCAGGCGTTGAAACCTATCTCATGGGCACGAACCCGGACATTGCCAGTATGGGACACCGTGTCGAAGGCTTGTCCCTGACATTGTTTCCGTGCGCGCAGGTGCGCGGTCATTCGGCGTCGCTGGTCACGGGTGATATGTTTGATGCGCTGGTTGCAGCGATGCGCAGTCTGCCCGACGATGTACTCGTCCTGTGCGATTTGCCGCCGACTTTTGCCAACGACGATGCCAAACTTATCTGCGAGCGGCTCGACGGTTATATTCTGGTCGCCGAAGACGGTGTGACTCCGCGCAAGGCTGTAAAAACCGCGATCCAGTTTATGGAGCCCTCGAAACTTCTGGGCACTGTCCTCAACCGCGCAAGCATCGGGCTCGAGGATCAATATGGTTATGGCAGCAGCGCGTACCGCCACTATTACGAGTAGGGATTGATGCGTAAGGGTATCATTCTTGCCGGTGGTTCGGGCACGCGGCTGCATCCGCTGACGCTGTCGGTGTCCAAACAGCTGATGCCGGTTTACGACAAGCCGATGATCTATTATCCGCTGTCGGTGCTGATGCTAGCGGGCATTCGTGACATCCTGATCATTACGACGCCACATGACGCGCCGGCGTTCAGCCATCTGCTTGGCGATGGCAGCGGCTGGGGGCTGTCGATCAGCTATGCGGTCCAGCCGTCGCCCGATGGCCTGGCGCAGGCGTTTCACATCGGCGCGGATTTTGTCGGGAGTGATCCCTCGGCGCTGATCCTTGGCGACAATATTTTTTATGGCCACGGCTTGCCCGAGGAACTGGCCGCCGCCAACGCGCGCACCGAAGGGGCAACGGTTTTCGGTTATCGGGTGTCCAACCCGAGCGAATATGGCGTGGTGGCTTTCGATAGCGAAGGTCGGGCAATTTCAATCGAGGAAAAGCCGGTCGCGCCGAAATCCAACTATGCTGTCACCGGGCTTTATTTTTACGATGGCACGGTAGTCGACCGTGCGCGCGACCTGAAGCCGTCGTCGCGTGGCGAGCTTGAGATTACCGACCTCAACCGCACTTATCTCGATGATGGCAAACTCAATGTCGAAATCATGGGACGCGGGACGGCTTGGCTCGACACCGGCACACATGGTTCGTTGCTTGATGCAGCGGTTTTTGTGCGCATTCTAGAGGAGCGCCAGGGCCTGAAAATATGCTGTCCCGAAGAAATTGCGTGGCGCGGGGGGTTCATCGATGATGCACAGCTCGAAGCGCTCGCCGCGCGGCTCGGGAAAAGCGGCTACGGCGCCTATCTGATGGCGCAGTTGCGAAGCGAGCGCGGATAGTGAACGTCGTCGATACGGCCATTTCCGACGTCAAGCTGATCGAACCCAGGGTTTTCGGCGACGATCGCGGCTTTTTCATGGAAAGCTGGAACCAGAACAGCTTTGATGCGGCGGGGATCAATGCCCGGTTTGTACAGGATAACCATAGCCGCTCTACTAAGGGCGTGCTGCGCGGACTCCACTACCAGTTCGACCGGCCGCAGGGAAAGCTGGTTCGCGTTGTCAGCGGTTCGGTGTTCGATGTTGCGGTTGACCTGCGCGCCTCGTCACCAAGCTTTGGCCACTGGGTGGGTTATGAACTTTCAGCGCGCAATCACCGGATGCTGTGGATACCGCCGGGCTTTGCGCACGGCTTCCTGACGCTCGAGGATGGCACCGATTTTCAGTATAAATGTACAGAATTTTATGTGCCTGCCGCCGAACATTGTTTGGCATGGAATGATCCAACGGTTGCTGTTGATTGGCCATTGGGCGAAGATATGCCGTCGCTGTCGGATAAGGACCGCGCAGGGCTGTTGCTTGCGGCAGTGCCTAAATTCGCATGAAGACGATCATTCTTGGTGCGGGCGGGCAAGTCGGGCGCGTCCTTCTGGCATCGGCGCCACCGGCTGCGAAGATCATCGCGCTCGACCGCAATGCGCTCGATGTAACCGATGCAGAAGCGATTGCGCGGATTTTGCAGGCCGAAGCCCCTGACCTGATCATCAATACCGCCGCCTATACTGCCGTCGACAAGGCCGAAAGCGACCACGAAGCAGCCTTTGCCATCAACAGCGACGCGCCCGGCCATATTGCACGCGCGGCTGCGTGCGTTGGTGCGCGGTTCGTGCATATCTCGACCGATTTCGTTTTCGATGGCGCGTCGTCACTGCCCTATTCGCCCGATGCGTCGGTTAATCCGTTGAGCGTTTACGGTGCGTCCAAACGGGCAGGTGAAACGGCTGTGCTGGCCGCCGATGCAAACGCCCTTATCGTGCGCACGGCGTGGGTTTATGCGGCAGGAGGACGCAACTTCGTCGAAACGATGCTGAGCATGATGGCAAGCCGTCCGACCATCAATGTTGTCGCTGACCAGATCGGGAGCCCGACGCACGCCGACAGTCTGGCACGGGCACTGTGGCGACTGGCCGCTACCGATTATCGCGGGACATTGCATTACACCGATGCGGGCGTCGCCTCGTGGTATGACTTCGCTGTCGCCATCCATGACCTCGGTCGTGCAGCGGGATTGTTGCCGAGCGATGTCGAGATCATTCCGATTCCGACCAGTGCTTATCCCACCCCGGCGCGCCGTCCGGCATGCGCTGTGCTCGACAAGGCGGCGACATGGGCGCTGCTTGGCCGTCCGGCGGACCATTGGCGGCATGAACTTTCAAGCATGATCATGAAGAAACGGATATCTGCGCATGGCTAATCTCCTCGTTACCGGCGGTGCAGGGTTTATCGGCACCAACTATGTCCGCACACGCAGTGCGGCGCATCCGGACGCGCCGGTCATCGTCCTCGATGCGTTGACCTATTCGGGAAAGCGCGAAAATCTTGACGGCCTTGCCAATGTCACTTTGGTCGAAGGCGACGTCCGCGACGAGGCGCTCGTCACCCGGCTTCTGCGCGATCACAGGATCGATACGCTTGTCCACTTCGCCGCTGAAAGTCATGTCGATCGTTCAATCTCGGGCCCCGATGTTTTCATCGATACCAACATCATCGGGACGCACAGCCTTCTCAAAGCCGCCCGCGCGGTATGGCTCGACAGTGGCAATGGCACACCCCACCGCTTTCACCATATCTCGACCGACGAGGTATTCGGATCGCTCGGCGCCGAAGATCCGGCGTTCCACGAAGAGACCCCCTACGCGCCCAATTCACCCTATTCGGCGTCGAAAGCCGCATCGGATCACCTCGTCCGTGCCTATCACCATACGTATGGCCTTCAGACGTCGATGACGAACTGCTCGAATAATTACGGGCCGTATCAATTTACCGAAAAGCTGATCCCGCTGTTCGTGATCAACGCGCTGACCGGCAAGCCGTTGCCGGTTTATGGCGATGGTATGAACGTGCGCGACTGGCTGCATGTAGACGATCATGTCCGCGCCATCGACATGGTGCTCGACGGCGGTGTGCCGGGCGAAACCTATAATGTCGGCGGTGGCGAAGAGCTGCCGAATATGACCGTGATCAAGACGATCTGCTCGACCATCGACAGGCTGTTCGCTGATGACGCCATTTTGGCCGCGCGCTTCCCTGACGCGCCCGCCGCACATGGCAAGCCAACCGAAACGCTGATGCAATATGTGACCGACCGGGCAGGGCATGACCGGCGTTACGCGATCGATTGCCGCAAGCTGTCGGGCGAACTCGGATACGCGCCGGCCTATGATTTTGCCGGCGGCCTCGCCGCGACGATCCGCTGGTATGTCGACAATGATGCGTGGTGGCGTGGATGAACTGCGGGTTCTGATCGAAACTTACGGGCGATAAAGTGGCCGGCTCATGAGCCCTGTCGTGATCTGTGGACATC
>JAYUYR010000273.1:0-3829 GCA_043752405.1 Sphingomonas sp.
GAGGGCTACAAATCCAAGGCGTCCGCCAAGAACGCGATTGAATCGATTTTGAAAAACGGACCGAAAGCGGAAATCCGCGAAGCCGAATAGCAACTATGCCGAACCCCGACCGGCGGCGACGGCGGCATCACTCGCCAGCCGGTCGGCGCGTTCGTTTTCGGGATGACCGGCGTGGCCCTTCACCCAGACCCATTCGATCCGGTGTGGCTTGGCGGCGTCGAGTAGTTCCTGCCACAGGTCAGCATTCTTGACGGGCTTTTTGTCGGCAGTTTTCCAGCCGTTGCGCTGCCAGCCTTTGATCCATTTGGTCAGGCCATCCATGACATAACGGCTGTCAGTCGACAGCGTGACGCGACATGGTTTTGTCAGTGCATTGAGCCCCGAAATCGCAGCCATCATCTCCATGCGGTTGTTGGTCGTAAGCGCCTCGCTGCCCGACAGCTCCCTTTCGCGCGCACCCATCCGGATGACGGCGCCCCAGCCGCCTGGCCCCGGATTGCCTTTGCACGCGCCGTCGGTGGCGATTTCGACTTGTGGCAGTTCGGTCACAGCGCGGCGTAATGATCGAGGCGGCGCAGGAATGCGATGGGGTCTTTGCGCGTGACGAGCGCATCGGCGGGCGTGTTCATCCAGTCCCACGCGCGGGTGAGAAGGAAGCGAAGACACGATCCGCGGGCGAGCGCGGGGAATGCGGCGCGTTCGGCATCGGTCAGCCCGAAACTATCCTCGTATCCGGCAATCAGCGCATCGCCGATTTCAGGGCGGTAACCGGTGCCGTCGGCGGCAAAGCTCCACGCCGAATGCGTGACGGCCAAGTCCCACGCCCGCACTTCGGTACACGCGAAATAAAAGTCGATGATTCCCCCCACAGCATCGCCGCGCATCAGGACATTGTCGGGAAACAGGTCAGCGTGGACAATCGAATGTGGCAGCCTACGCGGCCAATTATCATCGAGCCACGCCAGTTCATCGGCGACCCGTTGCTTAAGCCCCGGCACAATTTTATCGAACTGGTCGCGACACCGACCCGCAAGGTCATGCCAGCCTGCCAAACCAAGCGCGTTGGGGCGTGACGGTTTGAAATCCGCCAGCGCCGCATGCATCTTCCCGAGCGCGGCGCCGGTCGATCTGGCCTGCGCCGGCGTCGGCCGCGAGACCGAAATACCGGGGAGAAATTCGATCAGACACGCAGGCCGTCCGGCAACAAATTGAAGTTGCGCGCCCGACCGGTCACGAATCGCGCGCGGCACCGGAAGACCGCGATCGGCGAGATGATCGAGCAGGGCAAGAAAGAACGGCAGGTCGTCTTCATCGACACGCTGCTCGTAGAGCGTCAGGATAAAACGAGCTGTGCTGGTGTCGATCAGGAAGTTACTGTTCTCGACGCCTTCGGCGATGCCTTTGGCAGAAACCAAAGTTCCGACATCGTAGCGCACGAGCAACGCCGCCATCTCCTCGGCGGAAACCGGCGTATAAACCGCCATGTCAGGCGGCGAGGCCGCGCGGCAGTTTGAACTCGATTGACTCGATCGCGGCCTCAACGACAGTTTCGGTGACAGTAAACCGCTCACTCAAAGCGGCGACGACTTCGCGGACAAGGATTTCGGGTGCCGATGCGCCGGCGGTAATGCCCAATGTCGCGGGCGCACCTAGCCAATCGAAATCGATCTCTTCGGCGCGCTGGATGAGTTTAGCGCGCACGCCATTGCGCTCGGCGACTTCGACCAGTCGCAGCGAATTCGATGAATTGGGGGCTCCGATGACGAGCATTGCGTCACACTGACCAGCGATCCGTTTGACGGCATCCTGACGGTTCGACGTCGCATAACAGATGTCATCGCCACGCGGCCCCTGAATGTCGGGAAAGCGCACTTTCAGCGCGCGGACAATTTCTGCGGTATCGTCCACCGATAGCGTCGTCTGTGTCAAGAAAGCGAGCTGCGACGCATCGACCGGTGTGAGGGCTGCAACATCCTCGACCGTCTCGACCAGCGTCATCGCACCGTCGGGCACTTGTCCGAATGTGCCGACCACTTCGGGATGTCCGCGATGACCGATGAAAATGATGTGGCGATTGCCATCGACCAGTCGCTCGGCCTGGCGATGCACTTTTGAAACCAGCGGGCACGTCGCATCGAGGTAGGCCAGCCCGCGCGATTCGGCATCGGCGGGCACGCTTTTGGGAACGCCATGCGCCGAAAAAACGACCGGGGCGCCGTCGGGCACTTCGTCAAGCTCATCGACGAACACAGCCCCCTGCGCCTTCAGCGTGTCGACCACGTAACGGTTATGGACAATCTCGTGTCTGACATAGACGGGCGCGCCGTGCTTTTCGATCGCCAGTTCGACGATTCGGATGGCGCGGTCGACACCGGCGCAAAATCCGCGCGGTGCAGCGATAAGCAGGTCAAGGGCAGGGCGTTTCATAAGCGAGCCTCTACGCGATTGCTTGCGCCCGCGAAAGTCGCTTCCTATGAGGGGCGCAGGAAGCGTCGCGTGAGGATCACCCTTTGAATAAACTACTCCCCCTCGCGGTGCTTGCGCTGCTTTCGGCATGCGCCAAAGACGGTGACATTGATGAAACCGGTGGCATTGCGATCACGCGCACTGCCTGTCCCGCCGTCGCAATTCCGGTACAGACCGGCGATATCACCATCTTCAATCCGCCATCGAGCCGCGACGCGCGCGCTATCGACGTAGTCGCTACCATGACCAATGTGCGCGTTTCGTGTGGTGATCAAGGTGCCGATGTCGTGTCCGAAGCAAGTTTCGAGGTGCAGGCGCGACGCACCAACCCCTCGGGCGCGCGTGAAGTCGTCATTCCGTATTTCGCGACAGTCGTGCGCGGCGGCAACACTGTTGTGTCGAAACGTGTCGAGCGGGTGACGCTGAACTTTGCCGATGGCGCACTGCGGGCAAGCACGACGGGCAAGGGCGGTGCAGTGATCAATCGTGCGGCGGCAACACTGCCCGACGATGTGCGGGCAAAGCTGACGCGCAAACGGCGGGCCGATGATGCCGACGCCTCAATCGATCCGCTGTCGGCGCCCGATGTTAGGGCTGCCGTTGCGCGGGTGAGTTTTGAATTGCTGCTCGGATTTCAGCTGACCGCTGATCAGCTGCAATATAACGCGACACGCTAAGCACCGGTTGACTCGAATCGCTGCACCGCACAAATACATCATGCTTGCTGGCGGGTAACCGCCAGACGGCCGCGCGGGAGAGTGGGAAGGGGAAACCTGGACCCACGCCGAAGGAGCAACCGCCCCGGAATCTCTCAGGCACCCGGACCGCGCGGACGACAAGGCAACTCTGGAAAGCGTTCTCACTGCGATGAGGACCACCGAAGGGGTAAGCCCAGACTGAGTCCCGATTGAGGGACTGGTCGGGGTCAAAGCTCTCAGGTTTCCGTGACAGAGGGGGCAGATGCGTGGCCAACAGGCTGCGCATTTGCTGGCCTATTGCACGGAGATCAATCAGTGAGCGATGCATACGAGACCCAGGAAATCGAAACGCTCCCGCTCGACGCGTGGCATCGGGTCAAAGGCGCGCGGATGGTCGAGTTTGCCGGCTATCACATGCCGATCCAGTATGAAGGCATCATTGCCGAGCATCTGTGGACGCGCGAAAATACGGGCCTGTTCGACGTGTCGCACATGGGGCAGCTTCAGCTGACCGGCGACAATGTCGCGCAAGCGCTCGAAGCCATCGTACCGAGCGACATCGCGGGCCTCGCGCCGGGCAAGATGCGTTACTCGCTGTTGCTCGACGAGGACGGCGGCATTCTCGATGACCTGATGGTCACCAACACCGGGCATCATCTGTATAT
>JAYUYR010000274.1:0-3825 GCA_043752405.1 Sphingomonas sp.
CGCACGCGATTTAATTTGTGCAGGTAATGCAGAAATTGTCGCTGTTACCTGCGGACGCGATGGGGCGCTGATCGTCAATGCATCGACCCATCTCCACCTCGCATCGCCGCCGGTCGAGGCCCAAAGCGCGGTCGGGGCTGGAGATAGTTTTCTGGCGGCCGTGACCTTGGCACTAGCGCAAGGCCGGTCGCTCAATGCAGCATTTGCCTATGGTGTTGCCGCAGGAACAGCAGCAGTGATGTCGCCGGGGGCTGAACTTTGCCGATATGAAGATGTCGAAAGGCTTTATGCCGTTCTGCAGTCGAGCGGGGTGACCGAGTTTGATAACTTAAACTGAAACGCGGACGTCGGCAGCACATCGGCCTCGCCGCACGCCACCATTCCAACAAGTTTCAAGATACACTTATGTCAGCTTGCCGGATCATCGCTGCTGACAAACGGAGCTTGGCGGTCTCGTCGCCAGTCAGTTCCGGGATCAGAACACGCTCTATGCCTTCTGCGCCCAGAATGCACGGCAGACTGAGATAGACATCCGACAGCCCGAATTCGCCGGTGAGCAGGGTAGAAACCGGCAGCGCGCTTTGCTCGTCACGCAAGATTGCCTCACAAATGCGTACTATTGCAGTGGCAACGCCAAACGAGGTGTAACCTTTTCCGTCAATAATTTGGTACCCTGCCGTACGGACAATATCTGCGATTTCTGTTGCCTTTCGAGCTTCGTCTGGCGCGAAATGATCGAGTGGAATGCCACCGACCCGGACCGAGGAGAATGCGACCACTTCGCTATCGCCATGTTCACCGATCACAACCGCTTCAATTGCTCGAGACGCAACATTAAGTCGTGCTGCAAGCGCTTGCCGCAAGCGGCTTGAATCGAGCAACGTACCAGTTCCGATAACGCGGCTCGCAGGCAGTCCGGACTGCGAGAGCGCCACTTTTGCCATAACATCGACCGGGTTCGAGGCCACGATCAGAATGCCATCGAAGCCTGCGGCCATCAGCCCGTCGACGCAGTTGCGCACAATGACGGCGCTCCGGCCTGCAATCGATAGTCGACTCTCGCTACCATGCGTCGCCGCGCCTGCAGTGATAATGACAAGCCGGGCTGTCGCCGCGTCGCTGTAGTTGCCCGCCCAGATGCGCGCCGGACGGGCCAGCGCATTGGCGTCAGAAATGTCGATCGCTTCGGCTTCTGCCAGTGCCGCATCGTTATCGATGAGAACAATTTCACGAACCAGCGCGCGGAGCATTAACGCATAAGCCGTCGTGCTGCCAACATGGCCCGCGCCAATGATTGCGATACGGTCGTGGTCTTGATGCGGCATCATATCCTCCGTGCAATTATGGCAAAAGTTCCAGCGGAAGCCGCTGCGATCCAAAGCCCTTCAAGGCCGATCCATTGATGGGTTGCGGCACCGGCGACCGCTCCGACCACCAGTCCGGACCAGAGAAGGATGTAGGGAGCCCAGGCAAAGCGATCGCCGCCCAAAAGCGTGGCAGCAGCGCGTTGCCCGAATTTGACCAGTGCGCCCGTCATATAGGTCAGGCCGATGTGGACGTCGTCACCCTGTTCGAACACCGAGTTCTCCGCACCCATTGCGAGGACCATGGCCCCAAAGGCGATTGGCATCGCACCGATTGCCGAACACGCCGCCGCTACGGCCAGCAACGCTGCGACAAGTATCAGCACCACCGAGCGGCGATGCAGACCGACAAATCTGCCCGTCAGCGATCCAATGATGACGCCAACAACGAATGTCGCGATCAGCGCGCCCGCGATCGCCGCATCGTAAGACCGCTCGATAAGTCCCACCCCGAGCCGCGTCGAATTGCCACTCATGAACGACACGAAAAATCCACCGAGTTCGATAAAGCCGATAGCATCGACATAGCCTGCGAGCGCCTACAGCCCGATCGCCAGCGCCTGTACTCGCCTGTCGTAACGGGTCATGCCGCAGCAGTCATCTGCATTGGAGGAGGCACAGGGCCGTCGAGGATGGCATGCTTTGCAAACGGCTTCAAAAGTTCGAGGATGATGAACAGCGCTGCGCCGATTCCAACGGCGATGCTGAAATCAACGGGCCGGAGGTTCCCGAAGCGCAGCAACGTCTGGATCTGCGGCACGAACGCAATCAGTGCCGAGATCGCGATGACGGCCGCAAATACATAGCGCAGCGCGGTGTTTCCGCGCCCCAATGCTTGCAACAATGATGTGCTGAACGAGCGGTTGACGAGGACCAACGCAAGGATCGACGCAACAAGCCCGAAAAAAGCCAGTGCACGCACTTCATCTTCGGGCATTTCGCGAGACGACGCGATCAAGAATGTCGCTGCCAGCAGCGCAAAGGCGACGCCGCCCTGAAAGACGCTCCAAGAGATCATCCGCCACGAAAACAGTGGTTCTTGCGGCGGTCTTGGGTGACGCCTCATGATGTCAGCTTCCTTACGCTCGGCTTCGAAGACCAGCGCACACACCGGATCGATGACCATCTCGAGCAGCGCGATATGGATGGGACCAAACAGGATGGGCAAGCCCAGCACGAGCGGCAGCAGCGCCAGCCCCGCAATGGGCACGTGGACAGCGAAGATGAAGGCCATCGCTTTGCGAATATTGTCATAGATGCGCCGCCCGAGGCCAATGGCAGTAACGATCGACCCGAAATCGTCGTCGAGCAGCACAATGGCCGACGCCTCACGCGCAACATCGGTACCGCGCTTGCCCATGGCGATGCCGATATGCGCCGATTTGAGTGAGGGCGCGTCGTTAACGCCGTCGCCGGTCATTGCGACGATCTCGCCATCGGTCTTGAACGCCTCGACAATACGCAGCTTTTGTTCGGGCATGATCCGCGCGAACACAGTGACGGTCTTCAAGTGCTCGGCAAGCTGGGCATCGTCGAGCGCCGCGAGGTCTTCCCCGGTAAGCACGTCGCCATCGGCAATCCCTGCTTGCGACGCGATAGCGCGGGCAGTCGCCGCATAATCGCCGGTGATCATCACGACGCGGATGCCCGCAGACCGGCATTCGGCAACGGCTGCTTTCACGCTCGAGCGCAACGGGTCTGCAAGGCCGATCAGGCCAACGAGCGAAAAGGCGAAGTCGCGCGGCGTTTCGGGCCATTTGTCGTCAGAGGTTTTAGCGCGGGCAACACCGAGAACGCGAATTCCGCGTGCTGCCATTGCATCAACGGCCGTCATCATGGTGTGACGTTCTGCCGGTGCCAATCGGCAAAGCTCGCCGATCGCTTCGGGCGCGCCCTTGGCTGCCACTGTGAACGCGTCGTCGGCTGGCCAAATGTTCGTCATCGCCAGCAGATCGGGGCGCAGACCGTAGCTGTGCGCCAGCACCCCGCCCGATGGGCGCCCGGTCTTGCCTGCCGCATAAATCGCGACTTCCATCGGATCGACCGGCTCGGCAGCGCTGGCGAGAATGCTCGTTTCGACAACATCTGCCTCCGTCAGGGCATTCGACGCAACCCAGAGCTCGGCGACTGCCATGCGGTTTTCGGTGAGCGTGCCCGTCTTGTCGGTGCACAGAACCGTTGCCGACCCGAGCGTTTCGATCGCGGCAGCACGCCGGGTCAGCACACGCGCCTGCCCGATCCGCCATGCGCCCATCGCGAGGAAGATCGTCAAAACGACAGGAAATTCTTCGGGGAGCAGCGACATGCCGATCGCGATCCCCGCCAAGACCGCATCGATCCAGCCACCGCGCAGCAACCCGTAGAGAAGCACGACGAGTCCGGCGACCACGCCTCCCCCAATGGCGCACATCCGCACGATCCGCCCGGTTTCGGTGCGCAGACGCGGTGCTTCACTGTCGAG
>JAYUYR010000275.1:0-9477 GCA_043752405.1 Sphingomonas sp.
ACCGCGGACATCGCCCAGAAAGGCAAGACGTCGCGCCCCGCGCTCAATCAGATGATCAGCCGCAAGCCGGCCAGCAGCAATATTATCGGTCCCAACCGAGCAATGTATTTGGCCCGCTTGATGCTGTCCCCAGGCGACAAGCGGATGATAACGCGCTGCGACACGTTCGATCGCAACGAATTGATCCGATTGTCCGATAAGGAGAACGCCGTCGAGCAGACCGGAATCGACGATCCGGACAAGCCAGTCGTCAGCTTCGGGAATGACCCGCGAAAGAACGAGATCATAGCCGCTTTCGGTTATGACATCGGCAAGTTGTGCAAGCATTGCCATGAAGAATGGGTCTGAAATATGTTGATGACGTTCGTGACCGAGGGGAATGACGACGCCTATCAATCCCGTCCGCTTGGTCCGCAGGCGGCTTGCCATCTGATTGGGTCTGAAATCGTGCTCGCGGGCAATAGCTTCGATCTTTTCGCGGGTGCGGACACTAACCAGGTCACTTCCCGCCAGCGCCCGCGACACCGTTCCTGGCGACACGCCCGCGATTCGCGCGAGATCGGTGATGTTTCGGACACGCAGGGTGCCAGCTTGTTCTTCTGGATCATTATGCAACATCCGCCAAGAATAGATCAAGTCTCGAAAACGACAAGCTGGCGGTAATGCTGCGCAGGCTTTGCGCCGGTTGCCCCTTGTTTTGACGCGCCGCATTGCGCAATCTGTCGTCCATGCGGTGCATAATCCTGATCATTGTGACGCTGACGACGGCGTGCGCACAGCCCAGAGCGCGGATGCGGGTAACGTTTGATGCAACACGGGTGACGAGCGTGTCGGCGTCGGGTCTCGCCGACCGTGCGACCAAGCGCCGCGTTACCGCCGATGATCCGGTGCGGGTGGCGAGCGTGTCGAAGCTCGTGGTTGCATTGGGCGTGATGCGGCTGGTCGAGGCAGGTACGCTCGATCTCGATCGTGATGTTTCGGACTATCTCGGCTGGCGGCTGCGCAATCCGGCATTTCCCGATGCGTCGGTCAGTCTGCGGATGCTGCTGTCGCATACGGCGGGTGTTCGCGACGACAATGACTATCGCGTTCCGCTCGGCAAGACAGTGCGCGCCGCCTTGGCCGATCCCAGAGCATGGGATGCCAAACGCCAGCCGGGAGCATATTTTACCTACTCGAATCTGAACTTTCCCGCTGTTGCCAGCATCATGGAACGCACAAGCGGCGAACGTTTCGATTTGTTGATGCAGCGGCTCGTACTGAAGCCGCTCGGTATCGAGGCCTGTTTCAACTGGCCGACGTGCAGCGATGCGCAGGTCGCGCGCGCCGTCGTGCTTTATCATCGCGACGGCAGTGTGCGAAGCGACGACCTGAAAGGACGACAACCGCCCTGCCCCGTGTTCATCGAAAGCGCCGGCTGCGACCTGACCGGCTACCGCCCCGGCGACAATGGCGCGCTCTTCTCTCCACAGGGCGGCCTGCGTATCGCGGCGCGCGACCTGGCGAGGATCGGGCAGATGTTCCTCAACGACGGCAACGGCTTCCTGTCGCCAGCGTCGCTTGCAGCGCTGACGACGCCGCTATGGACCTTTAACGGCAGCAATGGCGAGACGGACGGCGGCTTCTACTGCCGCTACGCGCTCGCGGTGCAGACGCTGGCGACCAAGCAGGGCGGGTGCCGCGATGACCTGTTTGGCGACGGCAAAGAGCGCATCGGCCATGCCGGCGAGGCTTACGGCCTCCGATCGGGCCTGTGGATCGACCGTGCGGCGGGCAAAGGCGTTGCGTTCTTTGCTACCACCGTTCCCGATGAAGCGCCCAAGGGTAAACGATCAGCGTTCACGCGGGTCGAGGCGCAATTGGCGATGGGGAAGCGCTGACGCCCTAGAAACGCATCCCCATTGCGCCCAGCAATCCCGGAATGCGTGCCTTGAACGGGAAATACCCTTTGGTTGCATGCGGCCAGAAGGCGCTGTCCCATTCGCGGCGAACGCGGACCAGCGGCAGGCCTGCCGCCACAAGTGCAGGTTCGATTGCGGATAAGGCATCGGAAACGGGACCAACGGGCGCATAAGCTGTTACGACAGCTTTGACCTTTGCGGCTTTGGCGGTGGCGATGATCACTTCGGCATCCAGTGCAACGGTGCTTGTCGCGCAGTTGAAGCGTTTTCCCGCGCGCTCGCGGGCGTCATCGGTCGCCGCCGTCACGAACGTCGCCGCCTTGACGCCCCAGGGCCAATCAGCAGCAACAGGCGCCGCAAGGACGGTCCGAATCGCTGTATCTTTTGCAAACAGGCTTTCGGCATAGAGGTCTTCGCCCGTGACAAGCAGCAACGCCGGGGTGCGCGGGTCGATCTGTCCGGCGTCATTCAGCGCGCGCGCCGAAGGGATCGGCGCTTCGGCCAGTGCGACGGCCTCGCGTGCCAACCCCTTGGGTGAAAACCGCCCGCCGGTGTAACGCGCGATATTGTCGGCGCTGGCCAGATAGGTCTTGCCTGCGGTCTGCAACCCCGCAACCCAGCGCCATGACAGGGTGTTCGAAGCGGGGTCTGCATCGACAAGATGACGCAGGAAGAAATCGGCACCCAGCGTCCAAGGCAGCTTCAGTGTGAAAATCCAGATCGATGCAAACCACATGCGCGCGTGGTTGTGGAGATAGCCGGTCTCGGTCAGCTCGCGCGCCCAGTCATCAAAGCCCTCGATACCGGTCGTGCCTGCTTCGGCAGCGGCAAAATCAGCGGATCGGGGCGCAGAATCGCGTTCGGCAATGAACCGCTTCCACACCTCGGGTCGCAATTCGAGCCAACCCTTCCAATAGGTCCGCCACAAAACTTCCTGCACAAACTTCTCGGCCACCGCGCCCGAGTGGCGCGTGAGGACGGCCGCAACAACTTCCTCTTCGGTAATCAACCGGTGACGTATGTAGGGCGACAACATCGACACATTGGCGCGCGCATCCGGCCCATGATCGGCATTGCGGCCATCGGCATAAACCCGCCCGGCACGCGGCACAAAATTATTAAGCCGCGCAAGACCTGCGCTGCGCGTGGGAGTGAAAGTCATGTAGTTTCTAACAACCGTTGCTCCGCAATTTTCCTTTGCCATAGTGCAGGCGCCGTCTTGTGCACACTCTCCCCCGT
Organism: Sphingomonas sp.; assembly: GCA_043752405.1. Taxonomy (GTDB): domain Bacteria; phylum Pseudomonadota; class Alphaproteobacteria; order Sphingomonadales; family Sphingomonadaceae; genus Sphingomonas_O. The sequence continues at coordinate 3,141 of JAYUYR010000275.1, forward strand.
CGCATCGACCGCGACGGTCACCGGCATATCCTCGACCGTAAATTCGTAGATTGCTTCCATACCAAGGTCTTCGAAGCCGACCACTTTCGATGCCTTGATCGCGCGCGAGACGAGATAAGCCGCGCCGCCGACGGCCATCAGGTAGGCCGCCTTGTGCTTGCGGATCGCGTCGATCCCGGCAGGGCCGCGTTCCGCCTTGCCGACCATCGCGATCAGGCCTGTTTGACTGAGCATCATGTCGGTGAACTTGTCCATGCGCGTCGCGGTTGTGGGGCCGGCGGGGCCCACGACTTCATCGCGCACCGGATCGACGGGGCCGACATAATAAATCGTGCGGCCCTTGAAGCTGACGGGGAGCGGCTCGCCTTTCGCCAGCATATCCTGGATGCGCTTGTGTGCAGCATCGCGGCCGGTCAGCATCGTGCCGTTGAGGAGCAATCGGTCGCCGGGCTTCCAGCTCGCCACTATGGCAGGCGTCAGCGTGCCGAGATCGACGACGATCGCCGCCTTGTCGGGCGTCCAGTTGACGTCGGGCCACTCGCTCAACTTGGGTGGCTCAAGGAACACCGGCCCCGATCCGTCGAGCGTGAAATGCGCGTGGCGCGTCGCGGCGCAATTGGGAATCATCGCAACGGGTTTCGACGCAGCATGTGTCGGCCAACTTTCGATCTTGACGTCCAAAATAGTGGACAGTCCGCCCAGTCCCTGTGCGCCGATGCCGAGCGCGTTCACCTTGTCAAAAATCTCGATGCGCATCCGTTCGGTGTCGTTCGCCGCTCCGCGCGCCTTGAGTGACGCCATATCGATGTCGCCCATCAGGCTTTCCTTGGCGAGGATCATCGCTTTGTCGGCCGTCCCGCCAATGCCGATGCCGAGCATCCCTGGCGGACACCAGCCCGCGCCCATTTTGGGGATTTGTTCGAGTACCCAATCGACGATGCTGTCGCTGGGATTGAGCATCGCGAATTTCGACTTGTTCTCCGACCCGCCGCCCTTGGCCGCCACCGTCACTTCGACGTGCGCACCCGGCACCATTTCGACATTGAGGACCGAAGGCGTGTTGTCCTTGGTGTTCACGCGGGCAAATGCAGGATCGGCGACAATCGAGGCGCGCAGTTTGTTTTCGGGATAGAGATAGGCGCGGCGGACGCCTTCATCGACGACTTCCTGCAAGCTGCGGTTGGACTCAAGCCGACAATCCTGCCCCCATTTGACGAACACAGTCACAATGCCGGTGTCCTGACAGATCGGCCGGTGCCCTTCCGCACACATCCGGCTGTTCGTCAGAATTTGCGCAATCGCGTCCTTCGCTGCCGGGCCCTGTTCAGCCTCATACGCCACGCCCAGCGCGCGGATATAATCCATCGGATGGAAATAGCTGATGTACTGCAGCGCGTCGGCCACACTTTCAATCAAGTCGGATTCGCGGATTGTCGTTGTCATGCTATGCCCCGATGCGTGAGTACGAAAGCTCCTAAGCGCGCATCAGCCCACGCTCAAGCGCTGCCCGCCGATCTCGCCCGGTTCCTGCGCGAGGAAATGGGCAGCGAGGGTCCGCCGGGCGGCGCATGGCACGTAACCGGCCCGCTCTGGCGCTGGCAAAGCAAAGCGAAGGACGGCAGCCCGAGCCCCGTGTTGTGGTTCTTCATTACCATTGCCGGACCCGTGGCCGAGGCGATCCGCGCGGCATCCCCGGGGCGCACGGCGGCCTGGGGATCGGTCTATGTCGGTGTCACTATCGGCGCGACACAGTGGCGCACATCATTGTTCCCGAGCAAGGACGTCGGCGGCTACCTGCTCCCCGTTAAAGCCGCCGTCCGCAAAGCCGAGCGGCTTGCCGAGGGGGATGCCGTCGAAGTTAGCCTGATGATCTAAGCACTCACCATCGGCAATTGCCGTATCCGCTTGCCCGTCACAGCAAATAACGCATTCGCCAAAGCAGGCGCGGCGGGTGGCAGGCCGGGTTCGCCGATGCCGCCTATTTTCGCGTCGCTTTCAATGAAATACACGTCGATCATGGTGGGCGCTTCAGCCATTTTCATGACCGGATAATTGTCGAAATTCGACTGCATCACTGCACCCTTTTCAAGCGTGATCTGCTCGCCGATGGCGGCGGAAAGCCCCATGATGATACCGCCCTCGATCTGCGCCGTCGCGTTGCGCGGATTCACTGTGGTGCCGCAATCGACGACCGCCCAGACTTTACCGACTTTCGGCCGTGCGTCTTCGCCCATCGACGCTTCGACGACCTGTGCGACAATGGTGCCGAAACTTTCGACAATCGCAATCCCGCGTCCTGTGCCAGCAGGAAGCGGTGCCCCCCATCCGGCGCGTTTGGCGACGGTTTCGAGCACCGCAAGTTGGCGCGATCCGGCGGGCAATTGTGCGCGGCGGAACTCGTACGGATCCTTACCTGCGGCGTGCGCGAGCTCATCGACGAAGCTCTCGTTAAAAAAGCCGTGCTGGCTCGCGTTGACCGACCGCCAGTAGGCATTGACCTGGTTCGAGATGTATTCGTGGTGCCGCGCATCAACTTTGGCAATGGTGTAGAGGACGTTGGCTTCAGCGCCAGCATTGTCCATTTGCGCATAATCAGACGCCCACGCAGCGATCTTGCCGTCCTTGTCGAGACCCGCCTGCAACCGGGCGGAGACTTGCGGGCGATAGGCACCGTGGATCACGTCCTGCTCGCGGCTCCAGATCAGCTTGACCGGATAAGGAACCTGCACCGCAATCTTCGCGATCTGGTCAACGATCTGGCTATAGGGCGGAAAGCGCCGCCCGAACCCGCCGCCCATGATCATCGGGTGGAACATGACCTTTTCACGGTCGATGCCTGATGCCTTGGCCAGTATCGTTCGCGTGCCCAGCGGATCCTGCAACCCGCCCCAGACATCGAGGCGACCATCCTTGGCATGCGCCACAAGTGCGAATGGCTCCATCATTGCTTGATGCAGGAAGGGGGCTTTGTATTCCGCTGTCAGCAGCTTGCCGCCCGACGGTGCCGCCAAGGCTTCCCCCCCAGCATTTAGTTTGGCCTGCGCGTCATAGATTGACTGCGTCGATAGCGCGCCGTGCCCGCCATCGCTGAACTGTGGCGCCAGTGCCTTAAGCCCCTTCGACGCCTGCCAGTAACCCTTGGCGATGACCACGACGGCATTGTCGAGCTTGATGACTTTTTCGACACCCGCAACCGCCAGCGCGGGCGCGGGATCGACCGAGGTCAGCGCACCGCCGCGCACCGGTGCCATCATGATCGTTGCCACCCGCATGTCGGGCAGCGTCATGTCGATGCCATAAACTGCACTGCCATCGACTTTTGCCGGAATGTCGAGGCGGGCGACGTCCGAGCCGATGAACTTATAGTCCTTGCGCGCTTTCAAACCCGGATTGCTCGAGAGCGATCGTCCGGCCGCCGCTTCGGCCAATTCACCGTAACGTAGAGTCTTGCCCGATTTGGCATGGGTGATGACACTGCCTGCGGTCGTCAATTCGCCTGCCGGAACGCTCATGCGGCTCGCTGCTTCGGCGACCAGCGCCGCGCGCGCCGATGCGCCCGCCGCGCGCATCCCGTGCTGGCCGGTATAGCGCACTGCCGACGATCCGCCGGTAATCTGCAAATCCATCGACCGCGCCAACAGGCCGATCAGCGATTCGGGGAGCGCATTGAAAATGCCCTGTTGTCCCGACATCTCGCCGGCGAAACCGCGGCCGAGCGCGAGATTGGCGAACGACGGATCGGTGGGTGCATTGACGACACTTATCTTTGACCAGTCAGCATCGAGCTCCTCGGCAACCATCTGCGCCAGCGCGGTCTGTGACCCCTGCCGAAATCGATGTGCGGCGAATAGATCGTGATGCTGTCATCCGCGCCGATCTTCAGCCAGGTCATAAACGACCCTTCCCCCGGCTTGGTGGTCAGCTCGACCGCGCGCTTGCGGACACCGCTGTCGGTCCACAGAACGCCGAACACGCCCGCCCCGGCGACGGCGGCACTGCCGATCAGGAAAGCGCGGCGTTTGACGCCTTTGCGCTTGGCGGGTGCAGCGTCGGCGAGAGCCATTTCAAGCGTGGGATTATCAGCCATTGTTCTCTCCCTTACGCTTTGACAACAGCATGGATCGCCGCGCGGATGCGCGGATACGTGCCGCAGCGGCAGATATTGGTCATCGCTTCGTCAATCGCTTCGTCGCTCGGGGCGCCTTTTTTGAGCAGCGCGATGGCGGCCATGATCTGGCCTGACTGGCAATAGCCGCATTGCGGCACCTGCGCGGCAATCCACGCCGCCTGCACCGGATGCAGCGCGCCATCGGGACTCTTTATCCCCTCAATCGTCGTAATTGACTTGCCGGCCATGTCGCTGACCGGCACCGAGCAGGATCGGGTTACTTCGCCGTCAACATGAATGCTGCACGCCCCACACGCCGATATACCGCAGCCATATTTGGTGCCGGTCAGGCCAAGCTCCTCCCGGAGCACCCACAGCATCGGCGTATCGGGTTCCGCCGCAATCGAAACCGCCTTGCCGTTCACGGTTGCCTGTATCGTCATTCCCCGCCCTCGTTGCACTGAGTGTATCCATTGTGGTTTACACGAGTTCGTCTCGATTGAAAACGGATCGTTGTTTCATGCTGCAAACCGGTGCTGCCGATCACACCCGTATCCTGGCGAAAGCCAATGAGTGGGCGGGCACGCCAACGGCACTGGCGACTGTGATCGAGACGTGGCGGTCGGCGCCCTGTCCGGTGGGCACGCACATGCTGGTCCACGGCGACGGGCAGTTTACCGGATCAGTATCAGGAGGATGCGTCGAGGGCGATGTCTTGCAGGTTGCATCTGAAGTCATCGGCGGTGCTCCGGCAACGGTCCGCCGTTATGGCGTGGCCGATGGCGCGGCGTGGGAAGTTGGCCTTCCCTGCGGCGGTAATATCGCAGTGCTGGTTCAACCCGTCAGCGCGGCCGGATTCGCGGCCTCGCTGTTCGACCAGATCATCGCGGCAAATGCGGCGGGCGAGAGCCTACGCATAGGCACTGACTTGGGCACCGGCGTCAGCGACATTGTGACGCAGCGCCGCGCGGACCAGTTTCTCAACATCTATGCCCCGCCCAAGCGTTTGCTCATCATTGGCGCCGTCGAGATTGCGGCGGCGTTGTCGGGCATCGCGCAGCAATTGGGATTTGCCGTCACCGTCATCGATCCGCGTGGGCGGTTCCTGACCGAAGCACGCTTCCTCGGCGTCGCGCGTGACGACCGCTGGCCCGACGAAGCTGTGACAGCGCTCAAACCCGACACTCGCACCGCCATCGTCACGCTCAGCCATGACATCAAGATCGACGACACCGCACTCGTCGCGGCGCTGGCCAGTCCTGCCACTTATATCGCCGCACTGGGCTCAAAATCGTCGCATGCCGCGCGGCTCGACCGGTTGCGCGCGCTCGGCGTCTCAGACGACCAACTTGCTCGGATTGAGGGACCGGCGGGCATTGCCGTGAACGCGATCAGCGCGCCGGAAATCGCGTTGTCGATCGCGGCGGGGATGGTGCGGGTGATGAATGACGGATTGCGGTAACGTCACTGGCATCCTACTCGCAGCAGGCACTGCGAGCCGGTTCGGCGGCAACAAGCTTGAGGCGATGCTTGATGATGACATGCTCGGCCTCTATGCCGCACGAACACTGGCGGGGAACGGATGCAATGACCTGTTCGCCGTTCACGACCCGGCAAATGCAAAGCTCGCATCGGGGTTACAGTCCAATGGCTTTACCCTCCTCGACAACGACATCCCGCACGCAGGGCTATCGCACTCACTCGCACTTGCCGCACTCGCTGTGACAGCAACCGAGGCGGACGCAATGCTCGTCTGCCTTGCCGATATGCCGTCGGTGACGACGCGGCATCTGTTGGCGCTGATCGACGCGCATCGCCAACATCCAGACCGCATAATCGCTTCGGCCACCGCCACCCGACGTTCACCGCCCGCGTTATTTCCGCGCGCAGCCTGGCCCATGCTCGCCACACTAACTGGTGACGTCGGTGCGCGGCAATTTCTATACTACGCGATAGCTGTCCAAACGCCTGCCGCCGAACTGATCGACATCGACAGTCGCGATGACTTGACCCGGTTGGTCCAAACCCTGAGTCCATAATCGGGACGCGCAGATTTTTCTTGGCGTCGGTTTTGTGCTAGATGCAACAAATGTCGGTAACCGTTGTTACTGGTTGGTCGCTAAGTACGGCGACAGGGGTTGCGTATGATTATCTGGTTGTCTGCTCGTGAGGCGTTGGCATTCGGGATGTGGTCATGAAAATGACCCTCGCCGCAAAAGCTGCTTTGTG
>JAYUYR010000276.1:0-9454 GCA_043752405.1 Sphingomonas sp.
ACGTCTGCGCAGGCTTGCACCCGACAATGCCCCCCGCTCCTCATCGTTGGTCATCCCCGCCCTTTCGCTTGCTTCGACAAAAACATGCGTGCAAAGTAACGACATTGCAAGCGCGTGCATTTAAATGGCGTGGCACCAGTAAGGAAGGGTCGCTCGATGGATTTCCAGGCCGAAAAACAGCTGGTTCGTGCATACCACGCAGAGCTTGCGATGGCGACACCCGGCACCGTCACTGCAATCCTCGAGCGCTATGTAGCGCCCGACTGGCTGTGGCGAGGGATGCATCCCTTTCATATCCAGCGCGGCCCGCAAGCCGTCGCAGATTTATTCTGGAAACCGTTCCTGACGGCAATGACCCGCGTTCAGCGTCGCCCTGACATCTTCATGGCGGGCTTGAATGAAATCGACGGTTTCAAGGGGCGTTGGGTCGTTCAGATGGGGCACCTGATGGCGCTGTTCGACAAGCCCTATCTCGGCATCCTGCCGACAGGAAAGATCGTCATGTTGCGCTTTGTCGAGTTCAACCGGGTCGAGGACGGACGCATCACCGAAACCGCAATGTTCGTCGACCTGCTCCACCTGATGACGCAGGCGGGCCAGTTTCCGCTGCCGCCACAGACGGGCGCGCACCTTATCCAGCCTGGGCCAATGACGCACGAAGGTTTGATGTATGAAAAGCAGGACCCGGCGATGGGCGAACGCTCGCTAGCTGCGATCAATGCGCTTCTTCAAAACCCGAAATCGAAAGCTCTCGGCATTAGCGAAAACGAACGGCTGCAGCGCGTCTGGCACGATGATATGATCTGGTGGGGTCCTGACGGGATCGGCGCCACCTACACGATCCTGCGCTATCTAAAACAACATTCGGAACCGTTCAGCGACGGGCTCGACACCGGGTACAAGTTTAACGGACATTTGTGCCGCATGGCGGAAGGAAACTTCGGCGGTTTCTTTGGCTGGGCAAACCTGACAGTCTTTAACTCGGGCGGTTACCTTGGCATGACCAAGGGGCCGGGGCCTTCCGAAATGCGTGTAGTCGATCTTTATCGCATCCAGGACGGCAAGCTTGCGGAGAACTGGATATTCATCGACATCCTCAATTATTTGGCCGTCCAGGGGCTTGATGTCCTCGGCCGGATGCAGCGGATTAGGGAATATTGATGGCGTCGAAGTTGCGGCCGTCCTTGCGCCGCTTCTTGCCGTCTGCGAAATGGTGAACGTCGATGTCAGAAAAATGAACCGGCCACGGCACCTGCGGCCCGACCACCATGAAACTGCACGCCGTGTCGCTTCGATTGATCAGACAATGACCATTCCCGTCGTTTTTGGGAAAAGCGGCGCAGTCGCCCGTTGTCATCAGTTGCTCGCCCGTGTCGTCGACCAGCGTTGCGGTCCCATCGATCATCACGACGAACTCGTCAGCGTCGGGGTGCCAGTGCCGCTGCGACGACCAGGCGCCGGGTTCGAGCCGGACGTGGGTTACCCCGAAATCGGTAAGGTTGCCAGCCTTGGCAAGACGCCGATACCAGCGACCTTGGAACACATCGGTAAATTGCGGCGGGAAGCCCGACTGATTGGTCGCGGGAATGACGTCGAAGACAAGTTTAGGCATCGCTGGAACCTTAAGGCTGCGCTTCGCGATGATGTCAACAAAAGGCATGGAGGGGTCAATGCTGTTCTGGTCACAAGCCCAACGTAGTTGCGGGCTGCGCAGTGTCGACCGTATCTATACGGTGCGCGAGGTGCAAGCGAGCGGAAAGCCAAGTCCGCTCGAAGCCGGCGAGCCGCTGGCGTTCGATTTCGACATCGACGCGCATATGTCCCGCCAGTGCAATGCGGGGCTGATTATTCTGCACGACGGCTGCGTTAAGTTCGAACGCTACGCCTTCGGCTATGGTCCTGAAGGTAGGTGGACGAGTTTTTCTGTTGCCAAGTCGATTACCGCAACGCTGGTCGGTGCAGCGATCCGGGACGGGGCTATCGGCAGCATCGACGATCATATCGCCGATTACCTGCCGGGGCTGGTCGGGTCGGCCTATGGCGACGTCACGATCCGCCATCTGCTGACAATGAAGTCGGGCGTTGCTTGGAACGAAGCGTACGACGACCCCGCTGCCGACGTTGCGCGCTTCTGGAGCCAGACGCCCGAGCCCGATGTCGATAATGTCACCGCCTTTATGCAGAAATTGGCAAAAGCCGCGCCAGCCGGCAGTGTCTGGCTCTACAACACCGGCGAAACCAATTTACTCGGCGCAGCGATTGCGTGCGCAACCGGGCGGCCGCTGTCGGTCTACTTGTCCGAAAAGATTTGGCAGCCCTACGGCATGGAGCGCAATGCGTGCTGGATCGTCGCTGCCGACGGCCGGGAGGTAGGCGGCTGCTGTCTTTCGGTGAGTTTGCGCGACTATGCCCGCTTCGGCCAGTTCATGCTCGACGGCGGTATCATCGGCGGCAAGCCGACCCTGCCGGATGGCTGGTTGCACGATTCTACGACCAAGCAGGCCGACATTGGTGAGCCGGGACGTGGCTATGGTTATCAATGGTGGACGAATGACGACGGCAGTTTCGACGCGCGCGGCATCTTTGGTCAAGGCATCTTCGTCGACCCTGCCAGTCGCATCGTGATTGCAAGCTGTGGCAACTGGCCCAACGCCGTAGAACCCGAAACACTTGGTCCCGAACGCCAGGATTTTTACCGCCGCGTTTGCGACCTGATCGCCTGATAGGACGCTCGAGCCGTGCAACCTTTGTCGCCAAGCGCGGTAGCGCTGCCCGAAAGCGGGATCCGCCGCATCACCAATGCCGCGGTCGCGATGCCCGAGTGCATCTGGCTCGAAGTGGGTGAACCTCAGTTCGCAACGCCCGAGCATATTTGTGACGCTGCGGCGAAGGCGGCGCGCGACGGTTTTACCAAATACACTGCGAGTCAGGGGCTGATGTCATTGCGCGAAGCCATGTCGGCGAAACTCGCGCGGGTGAATGGCCTCGATGTGCCACCGAGCAGAATTGTTGCGACTAATGGCGCGCTGTCGGGCCTTTTCACCACGTGCCTTGCACTGCTTGCACCCGGCGATGAAATGCTCATCCCTGATCCGGGTTGGCCAAATTGGGAACAGATGATCCTGACCGCTGGCGGGCGTGTCGTCCGCTACCCGACCCCGCGCGAGCAGGCCTTTCTGCCCGACCCGACGACTATGGACGCGTTCGTCACTCCACGCACGCGTGCGATTCTGCTCAATTCACCATCAAATCCGACAGGCGCGGTTATGCCCATAGCGGTCGTAGAAGCGATCTTGCAATTCGCCCGCCGCCATGATCTGTGGGTCGTATCGGACGAATGCTATGACGAATGCGTGTTTGACGGCAAACACATCAGTCCTGCGCAGTTCGATACTGATGGCCGTGTAATCTCGCTATTCAGCTGTTCGAAAACATATGCGATGACGGGCTGGCGCGTCGGCTATGCGGCGGTTCCCGAGAGCGCGATTGGGGTAATCGCCAAGCTCCAGCAGCCAGTGCTCGGCAACATCTGTTCCGTTGCGCAAAAGGCAGCCGAAGCGGCTCTGACCGGCCCACAGGATTGTGTAGTGAAAATGCGCGATTACTACCGCGCGCGGCGCGAACAGGCACTGGCGATACTCGCCAATGCCGGAATGTCCGTCGACCGGCCCGGCGGCGCCTTTTATCTTATGGTCGATGTGTCGGCGGCAAACCCTGACGCGACGGCGTTCGCGCTTGATTTGTTGCACACGCACCGGGTCGCGGTTGCGCCCGGAGAGACGTTCGGACCGGGCGGGGCCGGCCTTGTGCGCATTGCACTCTGCGTTTCGAAAGAGGCGATCACGCGTGGTCTCGGCAAACTGATCGAAGTCGTGCAATCGGTGCGCTGACCGACATCAGCCGCCTTGATCGGCGGTAACCGGCTTGTGTGCAGCTAGCGCGAACAACGCAGCGAGCTCCGGATCCTGTGCGCCGTTCAGCAGGAAACCGGCGACATGTCGGCCGATGACCGGCCCCATCTTGTAGGCATGACCCGAACCACCACCGGCGATGATGACGTTGGCATACGCTGGATGCCGATCGATCAGGAAATGCTCGTTGTCGGTATTCTCGAGCTGCGAGACGTAGGTTGCAACGACTGGTCGTCCGACGAGCCCCGGCAGCCGTGCAGCGACATAGGCGTGGACCTGATCGAGAAGGGCAAGCGTCGGCGTGCGGTTGCTGTTGTCGGGGTCCATCGCCACGTGGCGGATGATTGGGGCAATCTTCAAGCCGCCACCAACATCGGACGACGTCCAGCCCAGCGAATCGCTTAAGTTTGGGCAGTGCTGCCAATCGAAGCGAGTGTCATTCAATGCAGGTTCCAAAAAGAAAAGTTCGCGTCGCGGCGTCTTAATCAACCCTTCGAGCAATGCCGGAAACAGCTTGGGCAACCAAGGGCCGCAGGCGAAGACAAAATTATCTGCCGATATTCGCTCATCGTCGAACATGATGCAATCGACCGTCTTGCCGGCAGGCGGCGAAATGTGCCCTCGGACGAAGCGACCGCCCTTGGATTCGAATAGTCGCACGACCGCCTGCATCGCATCGCGCGCCGCGAGAATGCCCGACTTAGGTTCGTACAGGACATGGTCGCAGTGATAGTCGATCTGTGGCCACCTTCGCGCCACTTCGTCGCCATCGAACATTTCATAAGGGTGCGCCAAACCATCGAATATCGTGCATTGCTGCGCGGCCGCATCTTCGTCGAGCATCCGTAAACTGCCGCAGGGGTAGAGCAATTGTTGGCCTACCTCCTGCTCGCGCCATTCCCACATCCGCCACGCCTCGATTGACCAGCGCGTGTAGAGATCACTGTCACCATAAGCAGCGCGGATATTGCGGCTTTCACCGCCGCTTGATCCCATCGCATTACCGACGCCGTACGCGTCGACAAGTATGACGCTCACCCCGTGCTCGATGAGCGAAAGCGCCGTCCAGGCACCGAACGCCCCTGCACCAACGACTACGACATCAGCTGTTTTGGTTACCATAAGCCGCCCCATAGCCAGTCAGACGATCAATCTTTCAGACTGTTGCACCGGATTGCAAACCGTGTCAGCCTTTAGGCACAAATGGCAAAAAAAGAGGGAATTTCATGGGCAAGGTGAGTGCGTCAGGCGTAGCGCCACCGCTCACGGTTGGTTTCAAGATTTCATATGGGCTCGGCGCCACCGCAGAAGCGATGACTTTTCAAGCGACGAGCATGTTCCTGTTGCTTTATTATAATCAGGTCCTTGGCGTGTCGCCGGGGCTTGTTGGGTTGGCACTGTCGGCGGGATTGATGGTCAATGCCGTGTTCGAGCCGCTGGTCGGCTCATGGTCGGACCGTGTTCGCACTCGGCTGGGGCGGCGGCATCCCTTCATGTTCGGGGCTGCCGCCCCCATCGCGATCTGTATTTATGCGCTCTACTCGCCGCCGTCGGAGCTCGATGACACCGGTCTGCTGATCTGGCTGACGCTTTTCTACATCGCACTACAGCAGACAATGTCGCTGTACGAGGCACCGCACCTCGCCCTTGGTGGTGAGTTGTCGGAAGACTACCTCGAACGAACCAGCGTTATGGCGTACAACACCTTTTTCTTGTGGATCGGCGATGCGCTGACCGCATTTATTGCGCTCAAATTCTTTTTCCGGACGACTGAGGCCTTTCCCAACGGTGCGCTCGATCCGGCCAATTACCCCTCATTCGCTTTCTGGACAGCAGCGACGCTGCTTGTACTCCGCCTCTATTCAGCGTGGGCGACGATGTCGCGGATACCGTATCTAGCACAGAGCGCGATCACCACGCCGCGCTTTAGTCTCACCGAATTTTGGCGCGACATCATGCGCGCGCTTGCCAACCGTAACTATGTCATCCTGTTATTTGGGCTTCTGTTCTTTGCGCTGATGACTGGCGTGCGCAACGGGCTCTACCTCTACACGATGAGCTATTATTGGCAGCTTACGAATGACCAAATTGCCTGGTTCGTCATCGGCAGCCTGATCGGCTATATCTTTGCTGCATTTGTCGTCAAACGTCTTCATGTAAGGTTCGACAAGCGTTGGTCAGGGGCGGCGGCATGCTTTGTGTATACGGTTGGCCCGACGATCCCCGTGGCGATGGCCTATTTCGGATGGATGTCGGCAGAAACACCATACCTGCTCGCCATCCTGATTGGATTCTCGCTGCTTCAACACGCGCCATACAGCATTTTGACAACGACGATGCGTTCGGCGCTCGCTGACATTGCCGACGAAAACGAACTGAAGACGGGGATGCGGCAAGAGGGGATACTATACGCTGCACGAACTTTTTTCCAACGGGTTGACGCTGCGCTTGGCACCCTGCTTGCGGGATGGACGCTAGTACTCATCGACTTCCCGGCCAAGGCGACGCCGGGACAGATCGGCCAGGACGCGCTCGACGGCATCGCGCTGGCATTCCTGCTGTCGATGATTCCTGGCGTCGTCGCAAGCTGCGTCTACGGCATGCTACGCGTGACTCGCACGAGTTATGAGGCAACGCGCGCCGCACTTGACATCGATCGCGCCAAACGTGCGGCGGCGAGTAACTGAATCAATTCAGGCGCAGCCCCGCCCTCGGCCATTCGCGCTTAACCAGTCGGCCTGTGCCGCCGAGCGTAACGTAGGCGGTCCGTAGATCGCTGCCGCCCCAACAGATGTTTGTGGTGAACGCATCGTCGGTCGCGACGAATTCAACTATTGCGCCATCAGGGGCGACGACGGTTATCCCGCCAATGCCGATTGTCGCGATTGCAATGTTGCCGCATGCTTCGACGGCAAGGCTGTCGTAGAGTGCCAGGCCGGGCGCGGAGTAAACGAAACGACCGGCCAGGCCGCGAAGGCCGGGTTGCAGCGCAACCTCTCCTGGTCCGACAATGTCGAAGGCCCACAGCCGCGCGGACGGCGTCTCACTGACGTACAGCGTCCTGCCGTTGGGCGACAGACCGATGCCGTTCGGACCGTCGAGCGGGAAAATGACTTCTCGGCACGATGAACCGTCAGTACGCGCATAGAACACGCCCGTAATCGATTTTGACCTTGTTTCACTCTTGCCGTTGTCGGTGAACCAAAACCCGCCCTGTGCGTCAAAGACGATATCGTTGGGACCTCGTAGCGGAACGACACCGTCGATACCATACGCTGTGGTGTAAAGCATCTCGACTTTGCCGGTCACGATGTCGACGCGCTCGATCGAGCCCGTTCGGTAGCCGTCTGCTTTGCTCGCTGGGAGCAGCATGCCGCGCCATTTGCGCCAGGTGCAGCCGCCATTGTTGCAGACATACAGCAATCCATCCGGACCAAAAGCAAGGCCATTCGGACCGCCGCCAGGCTCGGCAACAGTCGACTTTGTTCCATCGGGGTAAACCCGAGTAAGTCGACCTGCAGCGATCTCGACGACGATAACGCTCCCGTCGATGCACACGACCGGCCCTTCCGGGAACGCCAAACCCTCCGCGACCGTTGTCCAAGATTTCATGCTACTCCCCTCCGATTAGCCGCTGCCATCTTTGAATGGGTTTGCACCGAGATTAAGAAAGGCCGCCTCTCTCGTTGCCGCAATTCCCTTTCGTCCGGCGATAGATTGCGATGACGGCGCTTGCAATTCGCAAACCTCTCGATAAGATACGATGTGCTGTGAACAGGCAACAGTGGGGGAAACATGACATTTTCGAAAAACGCTTCGGCACGACGCTGGTGGATGCTCTCAACGGTCGCCAGCTCGATATTGGCAGCGACCCCCGCCTTGGCGCAATCACCCGCTGAATTGGAAGCCGATGCGGGCGTGGCTGACATCGTAGTGACAGCGCAGCGCCGTGAAGAGTCGCTGCAGAAGGTGCCGCTGTCGATCGTCGCTATCACCGGTGCCGAACTGCGCAACGCCGACATTCGCGATATCACTCGCCTCGAACAGACCGTCCCCGGCTTGCGCATTGCGCGTTCCGGCGCGGCGGCGCGTCCGGCCATCCGCGGCGTTTACACCGAAAATATTTCAGCGGCCAGCGATCCGCGCATCGGCTTCTATATCGATGAAATCTATCAGTCCCGCCTGCAGCAGACAACCGGCGCGTTTATCGACCTCGAGCGGGTCGAAGTGCAAAAGGGTCCGCAGGGCACGCTGTTCGGTCGCAACAGCCTCGGCGGCAACATCGCGCTGACCAGCGCGAAGCCGACCGACCGTTACGACGGTGGGGTCGGGCTGATCTACGGCAGCTACAAACGCGTGAAGGCTGAAGCGTTCGTCAACCTGCCGATCTCTGACGGGCTCGCGTTACGCATTGCGGGCGCAGTCGATCGGTTCGATCCGATCTACAAGAGCACCGAGAACAGCCGTGCGGACATTGGCGACCTCAATTACCAGTTCGTGCGTGCGAGCTTGCGCTTTGCACCTCCGAGTATGGACGACCGCCTCGAAGTGATCGTGCGCGGATCTTATTACAATCAGGACGACCGCGGCCTGAGTTCGTTCAACGCAAAGAACATCGGCGCGATCATCGATTCGTCGCTGATTCGCCAGCCGGGTGGCAGCGTGACCTTCAACAGCGCAACCTACCCGTTCCCGACCGGTTATAATGGCGGCAATTATGCCACCGGCGTGCTGGTGCCGTTCACTCCGGTATTCAGGGACGGGATCGCCGACATCAACGGGGCGGATATCGGTCTTCCGATCCCGGGGCCGTATAGCATCCGCAACAATTTCGCGGCAGAGAATCGGGTGAAGGCAAAGAACGGTTCGGCGACTATTAACTTTGACCTGAGCGACGACGTCCGCCTGCGCTCGATCACCGGCTACAGTGATTTCTACACGTCGAACCGCAGCGATGGCGATGGGAGCCCGATCCCGTTCTCGGAATTTTACTTCATTACCAAGGCGGTAACCTTCTCGCAGGAACTGCAGCTGCAATCCGCAAATCGCACGAGCCCGCTACAGTATACTGTCGGCGCATTCTACATGCTCGACAAGGTGAACGAAGGGCAAGGGACGGTTGTCTCAGGAAATAACTACACGACGCTGACCGCCGCCGCGAACGGCTTGCCGGTGCTTTACGCGAATGGTGGTGGCTGTGGCTATTCGTTTTCACCGCTCAACGCACCATTTTCGTGCAATCTCAACAATACCACGGCGGCCGACAATGCCAGTCCCGTTGCCGCACGGACAAAATCCTATGCCGGTTACGCGCAGTTTTCCTACAAGGTCGGCGACAAGCTCACGCTGACTGCCGGCGGTCGTTACACGGTGGATGAAAAAGGCTACAAGAATGTCGCCCAGATCACGCCGTTCACGCAGTTCGTCGGCACTTATGTCGCGGCTCAGAACGCCGCCGCTGTTACTGCGGGACAACCACTGCCTTTTCCGAATGCGGCCGGCTATCGTGCGGTGCTACCGTTCAACAACGATCGCGCAACATT
>JAYUYR010000277.1:0-9444 GCA_043752405.1 Sphingomonas sp.
GGCGCGAAATTCTGATCGAGTGAGCGGGAGCCAAACCTCTCCCGCTCGCCCCTTCGGTCTCTGGACTGCCGCATCGCTGGTCGTTGGCGGGATGATCGGCGCGGGTGTTTTCATCCAGCCCGCCCAACTCGCCCCTTATGGCTGGACGGGTGCTGCGGCATGGGGCGCGGCAATCCCCGGTGCGCTCCTTTTAGCCTATGTCCTGTCACAACTCGCTGTCGCCCGCCCTGCCGCGACCGGAGCCATCGCCATTGTCAGCGAGGCGCTGGGTCCGCTGACCGGCCTGCTCGTCGGCTGGAGCTATTGGGTCGGCATCTGTTCGGCCAATGCAATCATCGCGCTGACCGCCGTGCGTTACGGAGCGAGCTTCATTCCCGCGCTCACTGCGACCCCGCTTGCCACCGCACTGGGCGCGACGACGCTGATCTGGGCCTTGACCGCGCTCAACCTCGGCGGAGCAAAGGGTGCCGGTCGTTTTCAGGTGCTGACCACCGTTCTCAAGCTGTTGCCGCTTCTCGCGGTCGTCCTCATCCTCATCGGCCTCGCCACGACCGACAGCAGCCGCTTCACTGCCAATCCGCACACCTCCTTCAAAGCGGCCGATTTCACGACCGCCCTCACGCTTGCCTTCTTTCCGCTCGTCGGGTTCGAAGCTGCATCGCTCGCCGCCGAACGGGTTCGTGATCCGGCGCGCAACATCCTCCGCGCAACACTTTTCGGCACGGCGCTGACCGGCTTTCTCTATGTCATCATCTCGATTGGCGTCATTTTTTCGCTGCCAGAGGCCGTCGTGGCGGCATCTGACGCGCCCATCGCGCTGTTCGTTGAAACCTTTTGGGGACACGGCGCCAGCCTCGCGATTGCTGCCTTTGCCTCTATTGCCGCCATCGGCTGCCTCAACGGCTGGACATTGATGCAGGGCGAAGTGCCGCTCGGCATGGCGCGCAGCCGACTCGTCCCCGCTTTCCTGGCACGGACCAGCGACCGTGACGTGCCGACCGTTGCCATCCTGATCTCGAGTGCCTTTGCCAGCCTCCTCGTCCTGTCCAGCGCCGTGCCCGCGTTCACGAACGTGCTGACGTTCATGCTGCAACTGACAACCGCGGCGACCGTCTGGCTCTATGTCGGGGCGTGTGCCGCTGCCATTGCCCTGCGCGTTACCCGACCGGCCGCGATCATCGGGCTCGCTTTTTCGGCATGGGTGCTGTGGGGATCGGGAACCGAAGCACTGCTGTTCAGTATCGCCCTGATGCTCACCGCAATCCCGCTCTACTGGCTCCGCCCGCGAGGTGCGCCTACTCCCGGCGCCCCATCTTGATCAGTTTCAGCGCGATCAAGCTCTTCGCAGGCTGAACGAACATCGCCAAGCTGTTGATAATCAGCGCCGGAAGCCCGAGCGCTGCAAACCAGAACGAACTTTTAAGCACGAACCCCGCGAACAGCATCACGCCGATCGACGGGATAAACAGGAACAGGGCAAACAAAAACACCTGAACAACAGTCAAAATTCTCATAATTATGATAGCCTTGGAAACATTTGACGGAGGAGCCCAAAGTGCCCACAGCCCCACGTGCGGGGGACGAAGGCCAGCGTGCCAGCAAGATAACCGGTATTACTCTAGGCACATGCGGTAAAATCACAATGGATTATCGAAACTGTCCACGCCCGAACACCCTTCCCAGCACGCTTCGGTCCTTTAATATCTCGTGCGCCGCATTATGCCCCGGCGCGCCCGTCACGCCGCCGCCGGGATGCGTGCCGGATCCGCACATGTACAGACCAGTTATCGGCATCCGGTAATCGCCATGCCCTAGCATAGGCCGCGCGCTGTAGAGCTGGTCCAAGGACATGTGCCCGTGAAAAATATCCCCGCCGATCAGCCCGAATTTGCGTTCGAGGTCGAGCGGCGAATGGACCTGCCGCGCGATCACCGATGCCTTGAAATTAGGCGCGTGCTGCGTGACGGTTTCGATGATATGATCCGCCACTTCGTCTCGGACGTCGTCCCATGACCGATCCCCTGACAGGCGCGGCTCGAATTGCTGGCAGAACAAGCTGGCAATATGCTGTCCCGGCGGCGCCAGACTGTCGTCGACCGTCGTCGGCAGCTTCATTTCGACGATCGGTGCATTCGACCAGCCGAACGCGCGCGCATCGATATAGGCGCGGTCCATATAATCAAGGCTCGGCGCGATGATGATCCCGCAGGTGTGGTGCTCGGCTTTGTCTGTGCCCGGCAACACGCTGAAGCTCGGCAGTTCGGACAGCGCGACATTCATGCGAAAGGTGCCGGAGCCCGTTTTCCACTGATCGATGCGCTTTTTGAACGCAGGCGGCTGATCGGCTGCGGCGACCAGTTGCTGAAACAGCAACGACGGTCCGACATTCGACACGACCGTCGCGCAAGCAATCTCCTTGCCACTCTCCAGCCGCACGCCCGCGACCTTCGCGCCATCGACGAGCACCTGCGCGACGGGGCTTTCCAAGCTGATCTCCACCCCCGCCTCGACACACGCCTCGGCCATGTATTGCGTGATCGCGCCCATCCCGCCGACGCTATGGCCCCACATGCCTTTCTTGCCGTTGATCTCGCCAAAGACATGGTGAAGCAGGACGTAAGCCGACCCCGGCGTATCGGGTGAGGCATAATTGCCGACAACCGCGTCGAACCCGAACGCCGCCTTCACCGCATCGCTCACATACCAGCCGTCAAGGAAATCGCGCGCCGACTTTACAAACAGGTCGAGGACGTCGCGCTGCGCCTCGAGACCCAGCCCCGCGACACTGCGCCCCTGTGCCGCCGCCGCCAGCAGGGCGCGCACTCCGCCCCCGGCATTGGGTGGCGTCTTCAACGAAATCCCGCGCAAAACCTCTGCAACACGCTCGAGCGCTTCCTCATAAGCCGGAAAGGTCGCCGCATCCTTCGCCGAGAACCGCGCAAACTCCGCCTGTGTCCGCTCGGTCCCGCCACCCAGCTTCAGATAATCATTATCGAACGGGAAGAAGTTTGAAATCGTCCGCTCGATAATCCGCCAGCCGCGTTCGTGCAGCCGCATGTCCTTGATCACCTTGGGCCGCAGCAAGCTGACGGTGTAACTCGCGGTCGAATTGCGGAAACCGGGATGGAACTCCTCGGTCACACACGCCCCGCCGATCACGTCGCGCCGTTCGACGATGCGAACCTTCAGCCCGCTGCGCGCCAGATAAAAGGCGCAGACCAAGCCATTGTGTCCCCCGCCAATAATGATCGCATCATATGCTTTGGTCATAAAGTCAGCGTCCTAATGCAATGTCGAGGCAGCGGAAGAGTTGTTCAAGTTGGCGATCGGTAATGCGACCGACATTTTCATTCAGCTGACTGCGGTTCAGCGCCAGTAACAAATGTGTCTGGACCACTGAGTCACGGTCAAGACCCGATTCCGTTTTGGTAACCAGCATATTCCATGGCACCACGCGCGTTGCCAAATTGGCGGTCATCGGCGCACATAAATAGGTTTGGAGACGTCCCAAATTGATCGCATCGCTTTGAAGAATGATCACGGGGCGATGGAGTGCTGCCTCCGATCCCTCAGCTTGGCCTAGATCAGCCCACCAGATGTCACGCTGACGCGGGTCCAGCAAAGATCACCATTCCGTGTTCGACAAAGCTGTTCGCGCACCAGCCTTTGTGAACATTTCGACTTCGTGCTTGTCCAGCTCGTCGGCCAAAAGATTGGCCGCTGCCGTAAGCGAATCGGCTGATCGACGCGCCATAAACTCGCGCAACGCTTCTGCATAAAATGCGCTTCGCGACCGGTTCAGCTGTTTGGCCATGGCGTCTGCCGCGCGATAGTCTTTGTCGGGAATTGAAACAGCGACTTTCATACTAAAAGTATGACCACAACAATTGCCGCCGTCAAGCCGTGTATTGCTCCGGCGGCTGCGTCATCCACGTTTCAGGAATAATCCCTCTTATCCGCGCATTGAAACTCCGCAAACAAACCTCGCTCGCCGCCAGCGGCCCGGCGGTGAAATAGGCCGATCCCATTCCCGCTTGCACTCGTTCGATCAGCCACGTGTCCTCGGCGTTTACCACGCGGTTGATCCGTTCATTGGCATAGCGCGCCAGCTTCATCTCGCGGCGCGCGTCGGGCAAGGCATAGCTCATCACCCGAAGCATCGTCACCGTCGGCGACACCGGCACCCAGTGCATGAAATCGATCTGATCGGCATAAATGTCGAACGCCATGTTCGGCCACAGCTTGAAATACAGCCAGCGCCGCTGCGCAGCCTCGGGCAGGTGCAGGACAGGCGGTAAATGCATCTGGTAAAACCGCTCCCAGAAATTGGCCGACGGGCGGTCGACGATCTCTCCGGACATCTTGTCAACCCAGCAATGCGCCTCGATGGCGTAGCTCTTGCCGAACAGACGCGTCAGGCCGTCGTGCGCGACCGGAATATGCAGATTGTCCGAATAATTATCGCCGACATTCTTCCAGTTTACATTGCGTGACCGCGACCACGCAGTGCCAATCGGCTGCATGGCGGCAAAACGATACGCCGCAATCTCTGCCTCCGCCGGGGCCATCATTTCCGCGACAGACGGCCCGCCGCCACCCTGCAACCGCACGAAAACAAATCCCTGCCAGACCTCGACATCGACAGTGACCAGCCCCGTCGCCGCCATATCGAGCGCCGGATAATCCCCGCGCGTCGGCACGCCCGACAACCGTCCGTCAAGCTCATACACCCACGCATGATAGGGACAGACGAGCTTCTTCGCGCACCCCGCTTCGCCATCAACAATCCGCATCCCACGATGCCGGCAAACATTCACCAACGCCCGCACCGCGCCATCGTCGCCACGCACGACAATGATGCTCTCACCCAGCAGATCAACCGTCCGCCAGTCCCCCGCGTTCGGCACGTCTGACCCATGACAAACAATCTGCCACGATGGGCGGATCACCCGCTCCATCTCGACCGCGAAATAATCGGGATCATTATACGTCCAGCCCGGCAGGCCGAAGTCGTCGACCGATGTTGGAAGAGGTTTGAAGTTGGATGCCATCAAAGCATCTTAAGTCCGCGTTCTTTAAGCGGCAACCTTCGCCCTACTCGCCCGCTTCCGCTCGTTCGGGTCCAGATGCGTCTTGCGCAACCGGATGCTTTTCGGCGTCACCTCGACCAGTTCGTCATCGTCGATATAGGCGATTGCCTGTTCCAGCGTCATCCGCTTGGGCGGCGTCAGTCGGATCGCGTCGTCTTTCCCGCCCGATGCGCGGAAGTTGGTTAGTTGTTTGGTCTTCATTGGGTTGACTTCGAGGTCGTCGGTCTTGGCATTTTCGCCGACGATCATGCCTTCATAAAGCGCTTCCTGATGTGCCACGAACAGGATGCCGCGCTCTTCGAGCGGCCCCAGCGCATAGCTGTTCGCTTCGCCCGCGCCGTTTGAAATCAGAACGCCGTTCTTGCGGCCCTCGATCACGCCCTTGTGCGGACCATATTTTTCATACAGCCGGTTCATGATGCCCGTGCCGCGCGTGTCGGACAGGAATTCGCCGTGATAGCCGATCAGGCCGCGCGCGGGCGCACTGAACGTGATCCGCGTCTTGTTGCCGCCTGATGGCCGCATGTCGGTCAGTTCGGCTTTACGCAGGTTCATTTTTTCGACGACAGTGCCCGAATATTCCTCGTCGACGTCGATGACGACGGTTTCATAGGGCTCGGTCCGCTTGCCGCTCTCGTCTTCGCGGAACAGGACGCGCGGCCGGCTGATGCCCAGTTCGAACCCTTCACGGCGCATTGTTTCGATGAGCACGCCAAGCTGCAATTCGCCGCGGCCCGCGACTTCGAAACTGTCCTTGTCGGCGCTTTCGGTCACTTTGATCGCGACATTGCTCTCGGCTTCGCGGAACAGGCGGTCGCGGATCATGCGGCTCGTCACCTTGCTGCCCTCACGGCCCGCCATTGGTGAGTCATTGACGGCAAAACGCATCGACAATGTCGGCGGATCAATCGGTTGCGCGTGCAGTGGATCAGACACGGTCGGGTCACAGATCGTGTTCGCTACCGTCGCAGTGGTCAGGCCCGCAATCGAAATAATGTCGCCGGCATGTGCCTCGTCAACGGGCATCCGTTCCAGCCCGCGAAACGCCATGATCTTCGATGCGCGACCCGTCTCGACAATCTTGCCCTCGGGATCGAGCGCGTGGATCGGCATGTTGGTCCGCACCGACCCGCTGAACACCAGGCCGGTCAGGATACGACCGAGAAAATTGTCGCGATCGAGCAGCGTCACCAAAAACTTGAACGGCCCGTCGGGATCAGCCGACGGCGCGGGGACATGGCTGACGATGGTTTCGAACAGCGGCGCCAGCGTCCCTTCGCGGCGATCCGCATCCAGGCTGGCATAGCCATTGCGCCCGCTGGCAAAAAGCACGGGAAAATCAAGCTGTTCATCGGTCGCATCGAGCGACACGAACAGGTCGAACACTTCGTCGAGCACTTCCTGAATCCGCTCGTCGGGCCGGTCGACCTTGTTCACGACAACGATCGGACGCAGGCCAAGCGCAAGCGCCTTGCCGGTCACGAACTTCGTCTGCGGCATCGCTCCTTCGGAAGCGTCTACAAGCAAAATCACCCCATCAACCATGCTCAGGATGCGCTCGACCTCACCGCCGAAATCGGCGTGGCCGGGCGTATCGACAATGTTGATCCGCGTATCGACGCCTTGCCCATGCCATTCGACGCTGGTGCATTTCGCCAGAATCGTGATCCCGCGCTCTTTCTCTAAGTCATTGGAATCCATCGCTCTTTCTTCGATGCGCTGGTTTTCGCGGAATGTGCCCGACTGGCGGAACAGCTGGTCGACGAGAGTGGTTTTGCCATGATCGACGTGCGCGATTATGGCCACATTACGGAGGCTCATGAGTTATCCTGAAATCGGAAGCAAGCCGCGCGCCTACGCGATTTTGTGCGCTGCGGCAAGGCGAATGGCAGCGCAGCGAATGCGTGTCACTTGAATAATACACGCCCTCGCGCCTATCTCAACGGTAATAACAACAGGAATCGATGCGCATGGCCACTCAACTCGCCGAACCCACCGACCTCGTGCTGACCGCGCCCGAGCCCGTTGCGTCTGTATCGCCCGAACGCGCAAGCGGGCTTGTTCCTCTCGACGAGACGCAGCGCAGCGCTCTTGAGCTCAAGGCTGAATTCTTCGTCGAGGAACTCGCTGCGCAGGACGTCAACTCGCCCGAATTTGGCAAGCGCGTCGACCAGATCAGCGACATGGGCAGGCGGGAAATTGCCGAAGCCGCCGGACAGTCCAACCGCTTTCTCGACCGCCCCGTCCGCGCGATGGACAAGGAAGGCGGCGTTGGCACTGACTTGGCCGAGCTGCGCCGCACGATCGAAGATCTTGACCCGGGCAAGCAGGGCAATATGCTCGCGCCCAAAAAGCTGTTTGGGATCATTCCGTTCGGCAACAAAATGCGGAATTACTTCGACAGCTACAGATCATCGCAAACACACATCGCTTCGATCCTGACACGGCTCGCGGGCGGCAAGGATGAACTGCTGAAGGACAATGCCGCCATCTCGGTCGAACGCCAATCGCTTTGGGCGGCGATGGGTCGGCTCGAACAGATGATCCACGTGTCGAAAGCGTTGGACAGCAAACTCGAAGCCAAGGCATTCGAACTCGAAACCTCCGACCCCGCCAAGGCGAAGGCAATCCGCGAAAGCGCGCTGTTCTATGTCCGCCAGCGCACGACAGACTTGCTCACGCAGATGGCGGTCACTGTGCAAGGCTATCTTGCGCTTGACCTGGTCAAGAAAAACAATGTCGAGCTGGTGAAAGGCGTCGACCGCGCATCGACCACAACCGTTTCGGCCCTGCGCACCGCAGTGACGGTTGCGCAGGCGATGACCAACCAGAAGTTGGTGCTCGCCCAGATTACCGCGCTCAACACGACGACCGCGAACATCATCGATTCGACCGGAACGATGCTCAAGCAGAATACGGCCGCGATCCATGAGCAGGCCGCGGGGTCAACAATCTCACTCGACACGCTCAAGCGCGCCTTCCAAAACATCTATGACACGATGGACGCCATCGACACGTTCAAGGCAAAATCGCTGGTGTCGATGAAAACGACCGTCGATGCGCTGTCAAATGAAGTCGAAAAATCGAAGGGCTATATTGCGCGCGCCGAGGGCGCATCGCAAGCGCGCTTGTCCGCCAGCGAAACCGTAAATCCGTTCGCGCCGGTCTGATGAACAGCACCGACGAAGCAATCGCGAAAGCCGAAGCCGTCCTCGCGCGCGTGTCGCAACGTGACGTTCGCCGACGCGTCCAGCGCGCAGGACGGCGAGCGGTGCGCGCGACCAAGTTCAGTGTAATCGGGGTCGTCGGTGTTTTGGTGTCGGCACTTGTGATTGGCTTTTTCGTGCCACTTGGCCTGTCGGGAGTCATGTTGACGATGCTGGCGATGATGGCAGCCGTCGCTGTCGCCGTCATGTTCAGCGGCGAACCTGATGTTGTTGTCGAGGCGTTGCCCAAGTCACCAATAAAAACGTTGCCGCATCAAACCGCGCGCTGGCTTGATCAGCAGCGCTTCATGCTTCCCGCCCCTGCCCAACGGCTCAGCGACGGCATCGGCCTGAAACTCGAAGCGCTTGGTGCCCAGCTTCAGACGCTCAACGAAAACGAGCCCGCCGCTGCCGAAATCCGCCGCCTGATCGCCGACGAGCTCCCCGAACTCGTCCGCGGCTATGGTCGTGTCCCTGAAGCGTTGCGCCGCGCCAACTCCGACGGGATCATCCCCGAAAAGCAGCTCGTCGACGGGTTGGCAGTCGTTGATAGCGAATTAAGCCGCATGAGCGAACAACTCGCGCGCGGCGACCTCGAAAAGCTTGCGACGCAGGGCAAATATCTCGAACTGAAATATCAGGGCGACCCGCTAGCTTGAACAGGTCTTGATCGCCTCTGGCTCAGGCCGCGCGCCGACCGGCTCGAACGCCGCCAGATAGCCGCCCGCTGCTGGCATCCTCTGGAAATCGACCATCCGGTAGCCAACCGCCGCAAACTCGCACTGCAGCAGTTTGGGTGGTGTTCCGTGCTGGTTGGTCGGACGGTCGGCATCGACGACGATCACGCGCCCGCCTACCTTTGTTGCGGATCGCAGGTTCCACAGGAATGCGTAGGGCGAGCTAATCTCGTGATACATGTGGACCAGAAAAACCCGGTCAAAACTGTTTGCCGGTAGGTCAGGATCGTCGGGCGTCCCGAGTTTGACCGTCACTGCCTCAAGTTTTTCGCGCTCGACGCGTTCAGCGAGTTTATCACGCACTTCTGGGATAATGTCCTGCGCCAACACCCGGCCTTTGGCACCGACCCGCGCGGCGAGACGGATCGTATAATAGCCTTCGCCCGCGCCAATGTCCGCCACAGTCATGCC
>JAYUYR010000278.1:0-3775 GCA_043752405.1 Sphingomonas sp.
GAACGTCGCCTGCGACGGATACGGGTGCGCTTTGGCTCCCCTTTGTCCCACACTTGCTTCACGACGCCGGGATGGATCATTTTCGATTCATGCCCGTCAGAATATGGGCAAAGGATACCCAATATGATTACCGGAACAGTTAAATTTTTCAATGCCGACAAAGGTTATGGATTTATCGCGCCTGAAGGGGGCGGTGGCGATGCATTCGTTCACATTTCGGCTGTCGAGCGCGCTGGCTTGCGCACGCTCGATAAAGATCAGCGCGTGACCTACGAACTCGAAACCGACAAGCGCGGCAAGACTTCGGCTGTCAACATCCAGGCTGCCTAATACCGATACCGCCGGGCGGGTTCGCCCGTCCGGCATCTTCGACCCCCAAAGAAAGTCTGTCCCGATTATGTCGACACTCGAATTCTATCGCGGACAAATGGTAAAGGCGCAGGCCGAGGCCGATGCCGCCGTGCTCGACAATGTCCGTGACCGCTGCCTTCGTGCCAAAGCTGCCTGGGCCGATATGGCCGACCGGATCGAACGCACCGACGCGATGCGCGCCGGACGTGCCGCGAGTGCCGTGCCAGCCTAAAAAAGGCCGCCCTCGTTTCGGACGGCCTTTTCTCGTGATTTGACGGGTTTAGCGTCTGTCAATAACACTTTCATTGTCCGTGTTGCGGTCGTCGTCCGAATTATAGCTGCGCATCAGGTCGGAACCGCTGCCTGATCCCATCGCATCGCTTGCCAAACCGTTGTCCCCGCGCTGGTGATTTTCGCTGACATCGCCAACTGCGCTTCCGGACACGTCGACCTTATTCTCATCCACATGGTCCTTTGGCTCTGACCAGCCATAGGCTCGACCTACTTCGCTGGAATTCTTGTCTTCGGTCTGCTGATTGTCTGCATTCGTCGGTGTCGATTCATGATCGCTGTTCAAGGGGTTTGTCATGTCGTATTCTCCTAATGTTGCCCGACCACATGGCTATGCAACAAGCAGGAGGGCCACGGGTTCCGTTCGCTTAGACGTGAAGCATATTCTTCTCGACAATCCGGGCGTGAACGACTGCCAGGCCCAGTTCAGGATAGGTGATGCGTGCGTCGATGCCTGCTTGCACGATCGGCACAACGTTCAGCATCCGGCTGACCTTCGACCGGTGATGCATCCGCGCCGTGTTTTCCTGACCGACGTAGCAGCCCTTCGTGAAACTCACCCCGTTAAACTCGCGCGCGTTGCATTCGAGCCAGAGCGTTTTGTCCTGACCAAGTTCGGCCGCGCCTTCAGTGACGCCAAGGCCAAGCCGGTGCAGTAGCCAGCCTTCGGCAGGTTCGCTTAGCGGGCCGATCCAGCGGCGCCCGAGCGCAGCCAAGCGAGGATCGGGAACGCCCGCTTCGCCGTCCGCTGACCAGTGCACCGCGAGATCGCTACGCTCGATCTTGATCGCGCGGCGAAGGCGATAAATTGACAAGCGGCGGATCAGCGCATCGACCTGCCCAGCTTCGCAATCGATGAGAATGTCCTCATCATCCGCCCAAATAATGAAATCGAACAGTGCCTTGCCCTGCGGCGTCAACAGCCCTGCCCAGACCGGGAGGTTGCCTGCGACATCATTGGTGACAAGCCCCTGCAGGAACCCGCGAACATCTTCGCCAGACAAACGGATAACAGCACGATCGATGAGGGTGGTTTTGGCCATGACCCCAAGCTAGGGATGCGCGACGACGAAAGGAAGTCATGACCAACCGCATCACTATCCGCCGCCCCGACGACTGGCACGTCCATTTGCGCGACGGCGAAATGCTGAAGGCAGTTGCGCCTTATACCGCGCGGCAATTTGCGCGGGCGATTGTCATGCCCAACCTGTCGCCGCCGGTGACGAGCATTGCGGACGCCAGCGCCTATCGCGAACGGATCATTGCCGCAGCGCCGGGCTTGACGCCGCTGATGACCGCCTACCTGACCGATGATGTTGATACGGCCGAGCTCGAACAAGGACACAGCGAAGGCGTGTTCACCGCTGCCAAATTCTACCCTGCGCATGCGACCACGGGCTCAGCCCACGGCGTGACCGATGTCACGAACCTCTACCCCGCACTGGAGGCAATGCAGCGGATCGGTATGCCGCTGTTGGTTCACGGAGAGGTCACCGACCGCGATATCGATGTTTTCGACCGTGAGGCCGTATTTATCGAACGCACGCTCTCCGGCCTCGTCCGCGATTTTCCTGCGCTGAAGATCGTGTTCGAACATATCACCACCGCCGATGCCGTCGATTTTGTGATCGCTCGCGGTCCAAATGTCGCGGCCACTATCACGCCACAACACCTCATCCTCAACCGCAATGCAATGTTCGACGGCGGTATCCGCCCGCACGCCTATTGCCTGCCGGTCGTCAAGCGCGAGATGCACCGGCTAGCGTTGCGGAAAGCCGCGACGTCGGGATCACCGAAGTTTTTCCTCGGCACTGACAGCGCGCCGCACGTCACGGCTGCCAAGGAAACCGCCTGCGGCTGTGCCGGCATTTTCAACGCACCCTATGCGATGGAAAACTATGTCACGGTGTTCGATGAGGAAGGAGCACTCGACCGGCTCGAAGGCTTCGCGTCCGAACATGGCCCGCGTTTTTACGGCCTACCGCTGAATGAGAGCACCATCACATTGGAACGCGGCGAAACCACTGTTCCGGTTAGCCTGAATGGTGTCATTCCGTTCCTCGCGGCCGAAACTTTGGCATGGCGGATGGTCTAGTCCGCACCCGCAGGCATGCGGAATTGGCTGCGTCTAAAACGGCAGCCACTTACTCTTTTCAGTGAATTTCATGTATCCGATGTTCGCGCCGAGCCGGACGCCGACGCCCAGCCGCACGGGGATGAGGACAACATTGCCGCGCCGCAGATAGGTCGCTGAAAAGCCGCCGACAAAATAGGCACGCCCTTCGACCTGTGGATAGCGTTTGTAGAGGTCTTGGCTGTCGTAGAGATTATAGACCAGCGTGAACACTTTTGTTGCATCGCCGCCTACGTCAAAACCGATCGATGGTCCTGTCCAATAGACCGGACGTTGCCCCTCGACCGTGTGCTGCATCGTGCCCGACCCGTAGCGCAAACCAACAACAAAAGCGCCCGATGCCTCGCGGCCCGCAATGTAAGCACTGGGTTCACCCTGATCCTTCAGGATTTTCTCGATCATCCCGGCAAGACCCGCAGCTCCCTTGCCGAAAACGCCCTCGGCCGCGCCGATAACGTCGTCCTTCTTATAAGTTGGTGCGGTTTGCGTGGCGACCGCACTGGTCGCTGCATCGCCCGGTGTCGCCGTTGCAACGGGTGGAGCTTCGGCCGCTGGTACGGTTACATTGTCAGCCGGCAGTGCCGACGGCACTGTGGGCGATTGCGACGCATAGCCACGCTCGCCGGGCAAAGGCGCGACATCGGCTTGGGCGGCCGTATTCGGATCGACCGCGCGGATTTGCGCAACCACCGGTGACGCGACGAACGCGAATGTGGCGGCGAGAGCAGCAAAAATTCGCATGCGCATGTCGATTGACCTTTATAAACGCTCAATTCGTCGCTGCTTATGCGCTCTCAAGCTATCGGTGCAATGAACCGCGCGGCAGTCCGAGTCGATTTCGCGCCGGACCGTATAAATATGCTTGCCGGTTGAACCCTTTCGCGCGCCTCGCTATAGGCCTCGCTTCGCCGCCAAGCCGGAGACGTGGGTGAGTGGCTGAAACCAACGGTTTGCTAAACCGTCGTGGCGAGTAATCGCCACCGCGAGTTCGAATCTCGC
>JAYUYR010000279.1:0-3769 GCA_043752405.1 Sphingomonas sp.
TTCGCTTTCGACCATAAGAAAAGTTTAGCAGGATGTCCGCGCCGATGAATATCGAAAGCTGCTATCTGCGTCCTTTCAAGATTCAATGGCATCTTCTTCTGCGAGGGTGTGGCGACACGCGATGGTACGACCACAACGTCACCTTCGTTCACCGGCACCGGTTCAGCCGCATCGCCGGTCGGCCACAACAGGAAAATCCGTGCCGCCGCCCAGCTGACGAACACGACTGCCAAGGCCCGAAGCGGGCGGCTGATCTGACGCGTTGCGGTGCTCACTCAGCAGGCATGGTGTCGGGGAAGGCATGGGCAGTCTTGTCCCAGCGCACGACGCCATCAGTTCGCATCCGGATGTACAGGCCTACCGCGCGTCGTGCAGCCATAATCGCAATGACATTGCCGATTACGGCACGCGGAACCGCCCGCAACCCCTCGCGCCAACCATAGGCGTACGTAACAAACGCGCAGCGCATACCAAGGCGCCAGACCAAGATCGACGCGCTGACCGACAGCAGTATGTCGAGCACCGGTGTCGTCACCGGCCGCGCTGTCCCGATTATCAAATGGGCTGCCCACAATCCCGTCGTCATTACCAGCGCAGCATAGCCCGCCAACAGCACAACCGCGCCAAGCAAAGCGCGGCGATCATGCAAACGCATCCAGCTTTCGGCCCAACCGCCCTGCCAGCCCAGCCGGTCCCATCCTGCCAGCGCAATGCCGGTAATCCAACGCGATTTCTGGCGTACCGCAGCCTCCAGCGTCGCCGGGAAATGCGCACGAACACCGACCATTGTCGCCCGCCGCCCACTCGGCAGGCGCACAAACGCGGCGCGCAGGTCACATTCGGCCAGCCGTAATCCTATCTCATAATCTTCGGTCAAACTGTCGCGGTCGAAAGGCTCGCCGCCGCGCGCTTCGGCCAATTGCGCAAGAAGGTCGCGCGAGAATGCGCAGCCGACGCCCGCTGCCGGTATCGCCGCGCCAATCGCCTCGCGCACGACCAGCGTCTTGCCATGCGCTTCGGCAAATTCGTCATTATAATGGCCGCTTATCCAGCGCGACTGCGGATCGGGCAGCGGCAACACAGGCAACTGGATCAGTGCAAAGCGTTCGATCAGCGCATCGAACAAGCGCAATTCGGCCGAATGGACAATATCTTCGGCATCATGAAGTGCCACGGCTTTGGCGCGAAACCCTTCGACTTGCTCGTCACTGCGCAACGCGCGCCAAAGCATATTCAGGCAATCGGCTTTCGTTGTCGGACCGGGCACATCGCCCGGCATTATGTAGCAGTTGCACCAGTTTGTGAGACGGCGCGTGATTAGCGCGGTGCTGGCGGTGGCTTTATCAGGTGGTCCTATTCTGTGGACCTTGCGGGCTGATAATCAGATTGTCGCATTGTACGCCTTCGCGGTCTGTTCGAGTGCCACCACTATGAGCGATGGCAAAACAAATTTCGGAAACACGCGTTTCCTGGGTAAAAATATCGCGATACCTAGCCTGAGAATAAAGCGCGATGTAGGACTTTTGCGCCCGAAACCGCGCAGTAGTTTCGTCGTCGAGGAATATCATCATTGTTGTAGCGGTTTTGTCCATGCCGATGGTGGCCATCGTTTTGCTAGATGGACAAATATCAAAAGCTGGCAGAGGTCCTTGGGCCACAACTTCACAGTGATCGACGCAGAGACTGGTTTCTATCGAGGGAGTGCGCCCTACATTGCGCCACTTGATGCTAAAGTGAATTCCGTTTTTCACTTCAACATTGTCATGATTAAAGCCATTGTAGGGGCCAAAATTTACATCTTCCGCGATCAACCAAGCACGATCCGAATGCAGCGTCTGGCGAGCATAATCAGCGGCATCAATGGCAGCTTTCGACGACTTTCTGGTTTCGAGCAGCGTCCAGACAATCAACCCGGTGCCGATGAAACTAAACATAGCTCCAAGCCACGACGGAAATACTTGGTTTTCGGCGGCATTGGCAGCCCGTATCTGGGCGTCCAAATCGCGGGAATCGTGCTCTTGGCTTTCGGCTTTTCCGCGATCACCGGCTACAGCCTGTTCAGGGCTTTCAACAATTGTAACGGCAATCGGCGCTGGTTTGGGCTGGCTTGCCTGGGCGGGTTGCTTAGCCTGTTCTTTTGGGGGTGGGGCTGGGCTGGTAACCCGCTGAGCGCTTGGGGCTTGGCTCCCTAGACTCAGCCATCCGAAAGCCGCAACGATGATGCACCGATAGCTTCTAAGCATTGTATGAAAAACACCGCTGTAAATTTACCCCGGCTCAGCTTGTTCCGCACATTCGGCTCAGAGTCCACAACGCCTATCGCCGCCAGCTTCTCGACAAGCTGCACGTAGGACACATTTCGGCGCTTCAATTCGGACTTCAACAGCCCCTTAACTTTGGCTTCCCATTCGGTATCGGCCATTAGTTACTCCGTTCGTCGCAAATGCCATCATATGCGATACGAATATCCTTGTCAAAGATACGTCATTGTCACTATACACAGTGCATAAGCACCGGATACGATGACATGGCACAACACTTTCTCCTTTCAGCCAAAGCTCGCACACTCAGCCTCAAGGCTGTGTTCAGCATGGGCGAAGACAAGGCATATGAGACGTTCAAGGCAATGCGTTGGGCCGAAACGGACGGCGAGCCTGTTTGCCCGCGTTGTGGCTGTGTCGAGCATTATGCGATCTCGACGCGCCGCCGCTTCAAGTGCGTTGGCTGTCATCATCAATACAGCGTCACGTCAGGAACGATCTTTGCCAATCGCAAAATGTCCTACACCGACTTGCTCGCCGCAATCGTCATTTTCGTGAACGGCGCGAAGGGCGTTGCTGCGCTTCAACTGAGCCGCGATCTTTGCCGCCAGTATAAAACGGCGTTCGTTCTCACGCACAAGCTGCGCGAAGCAATGGCGGGCGAGCAACAGGGCCGGTTGCTTGGCGGTATCGTCGAGATCGACGGTGCTTATTTTGGGGGATATGTGAAACCCGAAAACGAGAAGGGCAACCGCGTTGACCGTCGCCTGTCCTACAATCGTTCGGGCAAGCGCCAGTGCATTGTTATCATGCGCGAACGTGGCGGGCGCTCGTTGCCCTTCCTGTGCCGCTCAGAGGGCGATGCAGTGCCGCTAGTGCGCGATCATGTGCATACGCTGACGACTATCCATGCCGACGAAGGCACGGGTTGGGATGCTCTACACGCCGGTTGGGACACGCACCGCGTCAATCACTCGGTCCGCTTCATGGACAAGGGCGTCTGCACCAATCAGGCCGAAAGCTATTTCAGCCGCCTTCGCCGTATGGAAACCGGCACACACCATCATATCGCGGGTCCGTATCTCCAAGCCTATGCAAGCGAAGCCTCGTGGCGCGAAGATAACCGCCGCGTCGATAACGGCGCTCAGGCGGCAATGGTCACGACGGCTGCCATGGCGTGACGCGCCGCACAGGCATTGCCTCTAGGTCGATGTCAGGCGCAAACACTCGGATGGCGCTGTCTAACGCGTGCATCTCTGCCATGCGCAATTCTAGCTGAGCGTGTAGCGTGTCGATTGCACCGCCGCACTCAGCGCGCTTGCGGATTAGTCCAGACAGGGTTTGCGTGAAGCCTTCGGGCATACCACCTTATGCATTGCATACAGTGACAAAGGTAGTTAGACGTTGGTTCAACTGCTACATAATGCCGACATCGCCGACGACCGCGCGCACATGCGGCGACTTTACGGCCTTGACGGCCTGCAGCGTAGCGGGGTCATTTGGATAGC
>JAYUYR010000280.1:0-9386 GCA_043752405.1 Sphingomonas sp.
CCCATCGTCTGGCGCATCTGCGCATATTCGGTGGCGAGGCGGAGCGATCCTTCGGCGAGGCCGACCCCTCGCGCGGCGACATTGATGCGCCCGAGTTCGAGGCCGCCGGTCGCCTGGAAGAAACCCTGCCCCTCGACACCGCCGATGAGGTTGTCGGCGGGGATGCGGTAATCGTC
Source organism: Sphingomonas sp. (assembly GCA_043752405.1). Classification (GTDB taxonomy): domain Bacteria; phylum Pseudomonadota; class Alphaproteobacteria; order Sphingomonadales; family Sphingomonadaceae; genus Sphingomonas_O. Next base: position 177 of record JAYUYR010000280.1, read on the forward strand.
GAAAATCAGCTCGGCGCTGTCGATGGCGTGATAGCCGAGCTTTTCGAACTTCTTGCCGTTGGTGAAGCCCGGCGGGCCTTTGGGGGCGATGAACAGACTCATGCCCTTGTAGCGCGGGTCGGCCTGCGGATCGGTCTTGACGAGAAGCGCAAAGCAACTGCCGTTGATGCCGTTCGAAATCCAGGTCTTCGTGCCGTTGATGACATAATCGTCGCCGTCACGGACCGCCGTCGTGCGGATGGCTTGCAAGTCAGTGCCGGCATTGGGTTCGGTAAGCGCCAAGCCGCCGCGGATTTCGCCGGTTGCGAATTTGGGGAGCCATTTCGCTTTCTGGCCCGGCGTGCCGAAGCGTTCGACAGCACAGGCCATGATCAGGTGCGAATTGAAAATGCCGGTGATCGCCATCCAGTAGGACGAGATATGCGACACGATCTTGGCGTACGTGACGCAGGGCAGGCCGAGGCCCCCATATTCCTGTCCGATGGTCGCGCCGAACAGGCCCATCTCGGCCATTTGCGCCACCAGTTCGGCGGGCCAGATGTCGCCGTGATCGTGCTTCATGACGACGGGGCGGACTTCTTTTTGCACCCATTTGTCGATGGCGTCGAGGAACGCGCGCTCCTCGTCGGGGTCCATCGCGGGGCGAAAGGTATTGAGTGCGGTTGTCATGATTTAGGTATCCATCGGGCCGAAGCCCTTTTTCCAGATGAGCATTTGGCGTTCGAAGGTGCAGACGACGACGCCGTCCTGGTTCTTGCCGATTGTCTTTACGGTCACGATGCCCTGTTCAGGGCGCGATTTGCTTTCGCGTTTTCCCATGACTTCGGATTCGGCATAGAGCGTATCGCCGGGGAACAGCGGGGCCGTCAGGCGGATGTCGGACCAGCCGAGATTGGCGACAGCTTTCTGGCTGACGTCGGATACGCTCATGCCCACCATCAGTGCAACGGTTAGCGGCGAGCAGACTAGCGGTTTGCCGAATTCGGTTTTCGACGCGAAATTATAGTCGAAATGCGCGGGGTGCGTGTTCATTGTCAGCAGGGTGAAGCTGACATTGTCATAATCGGTGATCGTCCGGCCGGGGCGATGCTGATACACGTCGCCTTCGATGAACTCCTCGTAATAGCGGCCGTAATTTTCGCGGAAGACGCGGGGAGCGACTTCGATGACACCGTCACGCATTACTCTGTTCTCCTTGCGCCAGGATGCGGCGGTAGCGCGCCATGACGGGCGCTTCGAGCATTTTGCCGTTCCAGCGGACGGCGGACTGACCGGCGGCGGCATAGGCCGTTTCGGCTTCGTGGGCCTCGGCAATTTCGGCAGCGGTCGGGCGCATCACTTGGTGGACGACAGCGATATGTTTGGGGTGAACGACCGATTTTGCAGTGAAGCCCATTGCTTTGACGCGCGCGACTTCGGCAGCGAGGTCGTCGAGATTGTCGAGATCGAGCCAGGGCACATCGACCGAGGGGACGCGGGCGGCGGCGCAGGCCATGACGATGGCTGAACGCGCGGCGAAAAGGGCGTCCCATGACATCGCAACGCCGAGTTCGCCGGCAAAGTCTGCGCCGCCGAGCATGACACCGCAGATGCCGGGCGATGCAGCAATGGCCTGTGCGTCACCCAGCCCTTTGACAGTTTCGATGAGCGGGAGCAGGCCGACATCGGGGCCGAGAATGGCGTGGGCGATTTCGATTTCGGCGGCGGCCTCAACCATCGGAATCATGATGTACGGAACGTCGGTTGCCGACAGTGCGAGGAGATCGGCCAAGCCCTGCGCTGTCCGCAAGCCATTGATGCGGATGCCAAGGCGCGGGTTTCCGAGTGCGGCAATGGCGGTGGTGCGCGCGCTGTCCTTGTCCGCAGGGCCGACCGCGTCTTCAAGATCGATGACGACGAGGTCGGCACCGCTGGCCAGCGCCTTGTCAAACCGCTCGGGGCGGCTGCCCGGCACGAAGAGCAGGCTTTGATAACCTAAAGGCGCGGCCAACCGATCAACTCCCTTATTAAACTCTAATTTGTCCGGACAACTTTAGAAGTCAACCCGGTTTCACCACCCCTAGCCAAGATGTGACGACAAGCAACGCATAGACGCACCACACCCAATAGCGCGTGTTGTTCATGACGCGCAGCAGGGGCAGTTCGGTTTCGTCGCTCGATCCGTCGCGCACCAGACGTACGAGCAACGGACCGACGGGCTTGAACGCAACGTCGATCATGATTGCGGCTGCAAAAATGAGGCCGAACAACAATGCCTTCCAGGCGAGCCACGGCTGCATGATCGGGCCGCCGGTGAGCAGCGATGACGCGCCGAGCCATAGGTAAAATCCGGTGGGAAGGAGTTTGAGCCAGAATTCGAGTCTGCGGTTGCACGCGGCGCGGGGCGTCTGATCGTGATAGTGCGCGTCCCACACGAGCGCGAGCCAGAGCGCGGCAAAGACGTAGGCGGCGATGACGAGCAGATCGGGGACGTCCCACCAACCGCCGATTTTCGCGACCGACAACGAAACCGGGACCATCAGCGCCCACGCCGTGCGCGGGGTCATGTCGACAATGACGAGCAGCTTGAGGAGCACAAGCCGCTGTTCAAGGGCGTAGGTGTGGCGCTTGCGGAAATGCTGGCCCAGCAGGAATACGCCGACGTCGGCCCCGAGCCACAGCACGAACAGCAGCAGATGGATATAAACAAGCGTGGGATAGGCAAGTGGTGCAATATCCATAATGTCCTATCCCCCTTTAGGCGCTTGACAGCATAGCTTAGCCATGAAAAGTTGTCCGGACAAATAATAACAAGTGCAGAGGGCTGCACGAAGCCGGCCTTGTCGAACACGACCTAGCTTAATCCCCCCATGTCGTGGCATGGTTTGTGTGAATTCGTGAGAAAGTGAATTTCTGATAGCAAGTCCGGAGCAGGAGCAGGGCGATTGAGTAATTCTGGTGAGTGAATTCCGGTTGGGGGGAAAGCCGCTGGTGGCGGCATTGCTGGGCGTGGCGTGCGGTGCGTCGCCTTTGCCGTTCAATGTCCTGCCGCTGGTCATGGGGCCGATTCACGCCGAATATGGCTGGGACTTCAAGACGATCAGTTCGGGGGTCACGATATTCGGGATTATCGCGTCGCTGACTGCGCCGTTCGTCGGCGGGCTAGCGGACCGGCGCGGCGTGCGTCCGGTGGCGCTGATGTCGCTGTTCCTGTTCGCAGCCGTGTTTGCGAGCTTCTGGTTCGTACCGGGGACCGTGGCGGGATGGTTTGCATTCTGGGCGGTGCTGGGCGTGATCGGGATCGGCTCGACGCCAGTGACGTGGAGCCGCGCGATTTCGATGTGGTTCGCCAACCAGCGGGGGCTGGCGCTGGGAATCATGCTGGTGGGCACGAGTATTGCGGGGCTGGTCGTACCGCAAATCGCGCAGGCGGCGATTGCGAGCGGGGGATGGCGGCTGGCGTTTCCGGTGCTGGCACTGTTGCCGCTGTTGATCGCGCTGCCGGTGGGGCTGGCGTGGTTCCGCGAGCCGCGGCCCGAGGAGCGCCCTGCTGCCCTGTCCGACGCTAGCGGCAACGTTACGGGGATGACCTTGCGCGAGGCGGCAGGGGGCTATCGCTTCTGGGTATTGCTCGGCTCGATCCTGATCATCGCGCTGGCTTACGGAGGCGCGCATATTCACATGGCGCAGATTGTCGGGCTGCATGGCTTTGCGCCTTCGACGGCGGCGAGCGTGATGGGGGTGGTGGCACTGGGTATTTTGTCGGGGCGCGTGATCGTGGGATTGTTGTTCGACCGACTATGGGCGCCCGGCGTGGCATTTCCGGTTTTGTTATTGCCGGCAGTCGCCTGTTTCATGCTGATGGGGACGGCTGCGAATTTGCCTGCCATCATGGCTGGCGGGTTCATGCTCGGCTTTGCGGCGGGGGCAGAGAGCGATGTGATTGCCTATCTGGCCGCCAAATATTTCGGCATGGCGCATTACGGGCGGATATACGGCGTGCTTTACATGCCGTTCGGGATCGGGTCGGCGATTTCGCCGATTCTTTACGGCGCTGTGCGCGACGCGACGGGCGGATATGATGCGATGCTGATGGCGGCTTCGGTGATGTTCAGTATCGGCGGGGCGTTGCTGCTGACGCTGGGGCGGTATCCGGATGAAAGCCAGGCAAAGGCGGCTCTGGCCTGATGGCAACGCGCGCCCAGCCTGACTTTTTTGACCGGTTTGCGCCCGATGCGCTGATCACCGATGCGGCGGAATGCGCGTTTTATGCACAGGATGTCTTCACCAAGGGGCCAGCGCCGCTTGCCGTGTTCCGGCCGGGCGATATCGACGAGCTGGCGGCGGGGGTAAGTGCTGCTGCGGCGGAAGGGCTTGCCATCATCCCGCGCGGCGGAGGCATGAGCTACACGTCGGGCTACGTCGCGCCCGAAGCCGGAGCGCTGATCGTCGATATGGGGCGGATGGCGCGCATCCTGAAGATCGACGAGACCGACATGACGGTGACCGTCGAGGCGGGGTGCGCTTGGGGGGCGTTGCATGATGTCCTGAAGCGAAAGGGTTTGCGGACATCGCTGTGGGGGACGCTGTCGGGCATCAAGGCTAGTGTGGGCGGCGGGGCGAGCCAGAACGGCCTGTTTTGGGGCGCGCGGGGCGGAACGATTGCGCCATCGGCGCTGTCCTATGATGTTGTGCTTGCCGACGGCAGCGTGTTGCGGACGGGGAACGAATTTCTACGGCCCTTCGGTCCCGATTTGACCGGGATATTCGGCGCGGATGCAGGCGCGTTCGGGATCAAGGCGCACGTTACTTTGCCCTTGGTTTATGATGGCGAAGCATTTGCCTACGGGTCGTTCGCGTTCGATGCGCCGACCCAATATTGTGCGGCGATGAGCGAGATTGCGCGCCGCGGTCTTGCTTCGGAAAGTTTCGGCTTCGACCCGTTTTTGCAAGCGCAGCGGATGAAGCGCGACAGTCTTAGTTCTGACGCGAAGCAATTGGTCGGCATGATGACGTCGCAGGGCGGTTTTTGGAAAGGGTTGAAGGAAGGCGCCAAAGTCGTGGCAGCAGGGCGCAATTTCCTCGACGAGGCAAAATTCTCGATCCATCTGATTTGCGAAGGGCGGCAACAAGTTGCAGTCGACGATGATATGCGACGGATCGAAGCAATCGTCGCGCGCTATGGCGGGACCAAGGTCGAGAACACCATTCCTAAAATCCTGCGAGCCAATCCGTTTCCGCCAGTAAATTCGATGGCGGGGCCGGACGGCGAACGCTGGGCGCCGGTGCACGGGATCGTCCGGCATTCGAAAGCGCTGGAGACCATCAACGCAATTACCGCCATGTTTGAGGCCAATGCTGCGGAGATGGAGCGGCTCGGCGTCGGTGCGGGCTATATGTTCCTGACCGTTGGCGCGACGGGCTTCCTGATCGAGCCGTGCTTTTACTGGCCCGACGAGCAGTGGGAAATCCACAGGCGATCAATCGGGCCGGGGCATTTCGCCAGGCTGAAAGGCTTTCCCGCCAATGCCGCGTCGCGCGCGCTGGTCGAAACGCTGCGGCAGGGGGTCATCGACATTTTCGGGCAAATGGGTGGAATGCATTTCCAGATCGGGCGCACCTATCCGCTCAAGAACCGGAGCGACCCGCGCGGCTGGACCATCCTGGAGGCGATCAAGGCGAGTGTTGACCCTGACGGTAGGATGAATCCGGGAGCGCTTGGGCTGTGAAGGCCTATGCTGCACTCGCATTGCAACTGCCTGCGCGGTCGGTAGAGGATGCTGCCGACCCGCGCGCGCAAATGATGGCGCACATCGGCGAGGTCGCAGCCAAGCTGCGCTCGTCGGCGGCATTTGTTCAGCAATATTCGGGGTCGCCGGTTAGACTGGTGGTCCTGCCGGAGTATTTGTTCAGCAGTTATCCGGGACAAGTTTCGATCCCCGATTTCGCGGCAGATGTTGCGTGGGCGGTCGATGGCGCGGAATATACTGCGCTGGGGCGGGTGGCACAGGATCGGGGATTGTTCCTGGCGGGCAATGCTTACGAGACCGACGTGCATTTCCCGAATTTGTATTTCCAGACGAGCTTTGTCATCGCGCCGTCTGGCGATGTCGTCCTGCGTTATCGCCGTTTGAATTCGATGTATGCGCCGACGCCGCATGATGTCTGGGACAAATATCTGGACATTTACGGGATCGACGGGGTTTTCCCGGTGGCGAGGACCGAGATCGGGAACCTTGCGGCAATTGCGTCGGAAGAAATCCTTTACCCTGAAATTGCGCGCGCCCATGCGCTACGCGGGGCTGAGGTGTTCGTGCACTCCTCATCCGAAATCGGGTCGCCAATCAAGACGCCGAAGATGATCGCCAAACAGGCACGCGCGTTTGAAAACATGGCCTATGTCGTGTCGGCAAATACAGCCGGGATTATCGGCACGTCGGGGTGCGCGCAGAGTGCCGACGGCAATTCGATGGTGGTCGATTATAAAGGCGCTGTGCTGGCCGAATCGAACGCAGGCGAGACGTTCACGGCATTTGCCGATATCGACATCGCGGCGTTGCGGGCAGCGCGGCGCAAGTCGGGGATGACCAATGTCCTGTCACGGCAGCGGACCGAGTTATTTGCGTCGACTTATGCGATGGGTCGTCATCAGCATGCCAATGCTCTGATTGAGGGAGGCGTTGTCAAAATCCCCGACCGTGACCATTTCAACCGGGTGCAGGCCGAGACGCTGGAGCGGCTCGCCAAGGATGGATTGATATGACCGCGACCGATGTCCCGCCCCCCTATACCGCCGTCGAACGCCACGGTGTATTCCCCGAAGTCCGCCATGACGAAGCGGCGCGGTTCAACTTTCTCGCCAATTTGAACAAGGCGCTGGCGGGGCTGAGTGCGGGCAACAAGCTTGCCTATGACAATCGTGTCCTCCCTGCCTTCAGGACCGAACATGGCCGCATGCCGAAGGACCGGTTTGAAATTCGCCCTGCGATGAACCGCGATCCGTGGCACCGCTACTGGTCCGCACTGAAGCGCAATTCGATGGAAATGCGCCAGCAGAACGGACGGTCGATGGTGCTGCGCCAGCTCGACGAACTCGATGCGCGGGCGCGGCAACATAATGAGGGGCGCGAGACGCTGGTGCTGAACTCGCAAGTTGCGGTGCCGCGTTATCAGGCTGCTATCGACATTCACTGTATGCCGGGCAGCTATCATGGCGAGGAACGCACGGGCGACGTGTCGGCGGGGGCGAATTATGATTGCGGCATCTTCGCGACGACGGGCGGCGGGTTGGGCGCGCTGAGCGACGGCGGCGGGCAGGCGCTGGTCGACTGGATCAAGCGCGAACGGCCGGGATGGGTGCCCCGGCGCATTCTCGATCTGGGATGCACCATTGGGCATAATATCGTGCCGCTGGCGCTGGCGTTTCCCGATTGCGAAGTCATCGCGATCGATACCGCGGCGCCGAGCCTGCGCTATGGTCATGCGCGGGCGCAGTCGCTGGGGGCGTATAATCTGAAATTCGTGCAGATGAACGCCGAGGATCTGGATTTCCCCGACGGGCATTTCGACTGGGTGCAGACAACGATGTATCTGCATGAATTGTCGGGCAAAGCGTTGCCTCGCGTCATAAAGGAGGGCGTCCGTGTGTTGGCCCCGGGCGGGCTGATGCTGCACTTGGAGCAGCCGCAATATTCGGACGGGATGCCGCTTTACGAGCAGTTTATCCGGGACTGGGATGCATTCAACAACAACGAGCCGTTCTGGTCGGCGATGCACGCGCTCGACCTCAAATCGATCATGGTCGAGGCAGGGTTGCCCGAGGTTTTCGTCACCGGCGTTCGCGCGGTCGTTGATGAGGAAATTTTCCCGCGGCAGGACAGCGGCGTCGAGGATCATGGCCGCGCGGCAGTTTGGAATGCCTATGGGGCGTGGAAGGCTGCATGAGCGAACCTGTTGACTGGATCGCGCGCGCCGGGGCCAAGGCGAAGGGGAAGCGTCCCGCCTATTTCGATGATCCGGCGATTGACCGGACGCTGTCGATTGTGATGGCCATCGCTGGCGAAGTTTCGGTCCTGCGCGAGCGGCTCGATACGGTCGAGCGCTTGCTTGACGCCAAGGGCACGATCAGCCGCGCCGACATCGAAGCCTATGCGCCCGACCGCGCGGCGGGGGCCGAACGCGCGTTGCTGACCAAGGAGTATATCGCCCGGATATTGCGCGGCGTGCAGCAGGATATGGAAGCGCTCGACGAAAGCGGGCCGAACGTCGAAGAGCTCAGCCGCGAACTGCGTGACCTTTAGGGTTGGGCACTCATTTCTGAAGCTGGTTCATTTCGACGAGGATGCCGTCGGGGTCGAAGAAATTGCAGCCGATCACGCGGATCGGTGGTGCGCCGTTGCGGCCGGGATAGATCTGTTCGCGAGGCTTGCCAGTCACGGTCACGCCCGGCACTTTGGCAGCAGCGGCGCACTTGCCCGCGACGTCATCGGTGTTGGTGACAATGACGATGCCGCCCGGCCCCATACGCTTGGCATAAGGCCCCGGATCGGCGAGCTTGGGTGCAGTCCATTCCATCAGCCCGATCCAGCCGATGTAAGGATCGTTGCCGTTGAGCAGAACCAGCCGGGCCTTGGCCCCCGGCGGGCCAGCGGGCAACGCCACGCCCGACATGGTGACGACTGTATCGTAGTTGACCTTTAGTCCCATCACGTCGCGATAAAGCTTTAGCGAATTCTCTATGTTGCGCACGATGATGGTCGTGCGGCGGATGTCGGTTGGCACGGCTTCGCGGGGCTTTTCGACGCCGACGGCGACGTTTGTACGGTTGCCCGGCGGAACCGGTGCTACGGCGGCGGCAAGCGCCAATGTGATGATCATGGTCATGTCTCCTCGGCATAGGCACGGATGGGAAGGGGATCGCCCGACTGGATGATCAGGGCTTGTCGGCGAAGGAAGCGCAGGATGCCGCTGTCGCCCATGCGTGATGGACCGAGGCCCGATGCCCCGAAGCTCGACTTTTCGGCTTCCCAGACCATCGACGTGAGCGCGCCGTCGTTAATCGACACGGCACCGGCGTTGAGTCGGATCGCGATGCTTGCGGCATCATCGCCGACGACGGCAGCCGACAGGCCGAATTCACTGTCGTTGGCGAGGGCTACCGCTTCGTCGACCGTGTCGAAGACAGTGACGGGGATGACGGGGCCGAAAGTTTCTTCGCGCATGATCTTCATG
>JAYUYR010000281.1:0-3760 GCA_043752405.1 Sphingomonas sp.
GCGCGTCAGCTTTGACGCGACGGGCAATGTAAGCGCGGTGACCAAGACCGGGATTGAAAAGATCGCCTCCATCCGTCCGATGCGTGACAAGACGCCGACTCTGGGCAACAACCGCAGCTTCTTCCAGGAGCTTTTTGGCAACATTGGCCAGGTCGGCTCGGTCGGCCAAGGCGGTGGCACGGCCGACAATCCCGAGGGTGGCAATTGATCGCAGCTTAGCTGACGACCTGTTCGATAACGCCGAAAATGGGATGATGACGCGCGTCGTCCATCCAGATGCGTACGGTGTCACCTGATTTCATGAACGGTGTGACCGGCGCCCCTGACCGAATGGTCTCAACCGTACGGACTTCGGCGATGCAGCTGTAGCCGACGCCACCTTCGCTGATCGGTTTGCCGGGGCCGCCGTCGGCATCGCGGTTCGACACCGTGCCCGAGCCGACGATGGTCCCGGCACCGAGTGCGCGCGTTTTTGCAAGGTGCGCGATCAGTGTGCCGAAATCAAAAGTCATATCGACACCCGCATTGGCGCGGCCAAACGGCTTGCCATTGTAATCGACGTTCAAAGCGCCGTGGAGCTTGCCGTCGGCCCAGCGGTCGCCGAGCGTCGCGGGCGTGACGAAAACGGGCGAAAAGGCGCTGGCCGGTTTGGACTGATAGAAGCCAAATCCTTTGGCTAGTTCGCCGGGGATGAGGTTGCGCAAGGACACATCGTTGATCAGGCCTACCAAGCGGATTGCGGCAAGCGCGTCATCGCGCGATGCCCCCTGCGCCACATCGCCAGTGACGACGACGACTTCGGCTTCCATATCGCAACCCCATTCGGGATCAGGAAGTGGGATCGGATCGCGCGGGCCCAGGAATCCGTCCGACCCCCCTTGGTAAACCAAAGGATCGTGCCAGAAACTGTCGGGCATTTCGGCAGCCCGCGCCTGCCGCACCAGCGCGACATGATTCACATAGGCCGATCCATCGGCCCATTGGTAGGCGCGGGGCAAGGGTGCCGCCGCCAGCCGCTCATGGAACCGCCGCATCGGAATCGCTTCATGCGCAAGATCGGTTGCGAGCGCCTCGAGCGAGGGGACAAGAGCATCCCAATTGTCGAGCGCGGCCTGCAAGGTCGGGGCAATATGCTGCGCATCGGCATACCAGGCGAGGTCATCCGACACGATGACCAGCCGGCCGTCGCGTCCCGATTTGAGTGATGCTAGTTTCATAAATATCCGACTTCCCTGAGCTTGCCGAAGGGCTGTCCTTCTTTGGGAAAGATGTAAAGGTCAAGGACAGGGCTTCGACAAGCTCAGCCAAGTCGGTTTTTGCGAAAACTCCGTTACTCGACAAGGGATCCTGGATCGACATGCAGCCAGTCTGCATGGCGCGGAGCCTTCTTTGTCCTGGCCCATTCGTCAAGCATCATCGGCGCAACACGCCTTAATTCGGCATATTGATCGGCTGTGCCAATGTCACATGCCAGTTCAAGCCGGTGGCCGTTGGGGTCGAAAAAGTAGATCGAACGGAAAATGCCGTGATGAGTCGGGCCGAGGACATCCACGCCTTCGCCTTCGAGATGCGCCTTGGCCGCGAGGAGCGTGTCGAAGTTTGCGACCTGAAAAGCGATGTGCTGAACCCATTCGGGCGTGTTGGGATCGCGGCCCATGTCCGGCTGAGTGGGTAACTCGAAAAAGGCAATGACATTGCCGCCACCGCAATCGAGGAAAATGTGCATATAGGGATCATAAGCGCCCGTGGAGGGCACATGATCCTCCGAAAAGGCCGTCGTGAACCCCATGCCCAGCATGCGCGCATACCATTCCGCCGTTTGCTTGGCATCGCGGCAGCGATAGGCGACATGGTGGATTTTGTTGAGCGTGAAGGGGTGAGTCATTCGGCAACCTCAAGCGCCCCGCGCGCCACTTGGTCGCGCTCAAGCGATTTGAAGAGCGCCGTGAAATTGCCTTCGCCGAAACCTTCGTCCTTTTTGCGTTGGATGAACTCGAAAAACAGGGGGCCGACCATCGCTTGCGAGAAGATTTGCAACAAGAGCCTCGGGTCGCCGTCTTCGGTTGAGCCGTCGAGCAAAATACCACGGCTTTGCAACTCGGCAACGGGTTCGCCGTGGCCGGGCAGGCGTTCCTCGAGCATGTCATAATAAGAGGCCGACGGTGCGGCCATGAGCGGTGCACCCAGTGCCTTCACCTTGTCGAGGCAGGTCAGCAGATCATCGCAGGCAAATGCGATATGCTGGATGCCCTCGCCATTATAGGCGCGCAGATACTCGTCGATCTGACCCCCGCCGGCTTTGCCTTCCTCGTTCAGGGGAATGCGGATCTTGCCATCGGGGGCGGTCATCGCGCGGCTCGTCAAACCAGTATATTCGCCCTTGATGTCGAAATAGCGGATTTCTCGGAAGTTGAAGATGCGTTCGTAGAACTTGCCCCAATGGTCCATTCGCCCGCCATAAACGTTGTGAGTCAGGTGATCGACGACAGTAAACCCGGCGCCTTGCGGGTGGCGATCCACTCCGGGCAGATAATCAAAATCAATGTCGTAAATGGATAGCGCGTCATCATAACGGTCGATGAGATAAATCATCGATCCGCCGATGCCGCGAATGGCAGGCAGGCGCAGCTCCATCGCGCCGGTCTTCGTCTCGACGGGTTCAGCCCCGCGCGCGATGGCTTCTTCATAAGCGTGGGCAGCATTTCGGACGCGAAACCCCATGCCGCAGGCCGACAGCCCGTGCTCAGCCGCAAAATAGGCGGCAGGCGACTTCGGCTCATAATTGGCAATGAAGTTGATGCCGCCTTGTCGCCAAAGCGTCACGTCTTTCGAGCGATGCTGGGCAATGCACGTGAAGCCAAGTCGCGCAAACACGGTTTCAAGCATCCCCTTTTCGGGCGCGCAAAATTCGATGAATTCAAATCCGTCCAACCCAAGTGGGTTTTCGAACAGGTCGACCATAAGACATCTCCGAAACACAAATTAAGCCAAGTGCAAATCAGGTTGACGTGCGCGTAAAGCAATGGTTTTGATCATATCAACAATCAGAGGATATAACCATGACACTCGATGTCGCCGGACGCACTGCCTATAACGAAGACCACGAAGCCTTTCGCGACTCGGTGCGCAGCTTCATCAAGGCCGAAGTCGTCCCGCACATCGAACGGTGGGACGAAGCCGGGATCATCGAAAAGGAAATCTGGCCCAAAGCGGGTGCAGTCGGAATGCTGTGTCCAACGGTTCCCGAGGAATATGGCGGGCTCGGACTCGACTTCGGATATAATGCGATCATCGACGAGGAAGTCGCATACGGCGGCACGTCACTCGGCTTCTCGCTGCAATCGGACATCGTAGTGAATTACATCGTCAGCTATGGCAGCGAGGAGCAGAAGAAGTACTGGCTCCCGCGCCTCGTTTCGGGCGAGACGATAACCGCGATTGCGATGACCGAACCCGGCGTGGGATCGGACCTTCAGGGCATCCGCACAACGGCGAAAAAAGATGGAAATCACTACGTCATCAATGGGTCGAAAACATACATCACCAATGGCCAGAACGCCGATCTGATCCTTGTCTGCTGCAAGACCGACACCGAGGTCGAGCCGGCATGGAAAGGCGTCTCGATCATCCTCGTCGAGGCCGACCGCGAGGGGTTCAAGCGCGGGCGCAATCTCGACAAGATCGGAATGGATGCGGCAGACACAAGCGAATTGTTCTTCGAAGACGTTCGCGTGCCGATGACCAATTGCCTGGGCGAGGA
>JAYUYR010000282.1:0-3736 GCA_043752405.1 Sphingomonas sp.
AACTTCCCCCTTGGGCTTTTGCTCGTGGGGCTGATAGGAAGCGATGATGGCAAACGCAACCGCTCCCCAAGCCGCGCATTTCGGCAGCATGGCCGCCGACTGGTGGGATCCCGAAGGCTCGTCGGCAATGCTCCACCGCCTGAACCCGGTGCGGCTGCGCTATATCCGCGACCGGGTCGATGCGCATTGGCATGGCGACCCGAAGGTGCGGATGCCCCTCGTCGGCAAGCGCGTCCTCGACATGGGTTGCGGCGCCGGGTTGCTCGCCGAGCCCCTCGCGAGAATGGGCGGCAGTGTGGTCGGTGTTGATGCGGCACCCGAAAACATTGCGGTCGCGCAGGCTCATATAAAGCAATCAGGGCTGGAAATCGACTATCGTGCCGGTGAGATCGAGGCGGTCGCGGGTGAGCGCTTCGACCTGATCACCTGCCTCGAAGTCGTCGAACATGTCGCCGATCCTGCCGTGTTCATTGCCGGATTGGCGTCATTACTTGCCCCTGGCGGATTGCTCATCCTCTCGACGCCCAACCGCACTCTGCTTTCCAAACTCGCGATTGTCCGCATCGGCGAAACCGTTGGCGGCATTCCCCCCGGCACACATGACTGGGACAAGTTCCTTACGCCCGAAGAACTGACTGCACATGTCGTGGCCGCTGGACTGACCGTGGCCGAAACGCGCGGGCTGAAATTCGGCCCCGTGCAGGGCTTTCATATGTCCGACGATATGAAGCTCGATTATTTTCTGGTGGCACATGCTTAGGGTGCTGCTCGCCTGCGCCCTCCTCGCGGCGTGCTCCCCTGCTCCCCGCGCTGTCAACGAACGTGACATGCACGGCGTCTTTTCTGCCGACGCTACCCCGGGCGGCCGCGCGCTGATGGTTCAGTTCCTGAACGACGGCAGGTTCGGCGGCGACAAGCCCGATGCCGGCAATATTGTGACGACCCAGGGCTATTGGCGGATCGGCGCCGTCGACCCCAAGCGCGGCTGCACCATCATTGAAACCAAACCCCGCCAGGGCGAATGGGGCGAAGGGTTCTGCGCCTCCACCGAAAACGAACGTACTGCACTCAACTGCAAGGGCGACGGCGACGCGCGCACTTGTCTAATGACGCGGCGACCGGGGAAGTGGGTGTTACCCGGCGCGCGCTGACAGGCGGTCCTGCATCCGTGCCAGATAGCGTGCCAAGATATCGATCTCGAGATTGACCACTCCCCCCGCCGTCAGCGCGCCGAGTGTCGTCATTGCAGCAGTGTGCGGGATGATGTTGAGTGTGAAATGCGCCATGCCGTCGGGCTGATCCGTGACTTCGTTGACCGTCAGCGAGACGCCATCGACCGTGATCGATCCTTTGGCCGCGACATACGGCGCTACCGCGGTGGGGGCAGCAATCACGACGCGCCAGCTGTCGCCGACTTTATCGAACGAAACGACATGGCCAATCCCGTCGACATGCCCGGTGACGATATGCCCGCCGAGTTCGTCGCCGATCTTCATTGCGCGTTCGAGGTTGAGCTTGCCGCCTGAGACCCACATTCCCGGAGCCGTGCGCGACACGCTTTCGCCCGACATGTCGACTGCAAACCAGCCGGCCCCCTTCTCGACGACCGTCATGCACGCGCCCGAACAGGCAATCGATGCCCCCGTCGCGACAGTGGCGGTGTCGTAAGCGGTCTCGATGACGAGGCGCAGGTCGCCGCGCTGTTCGGTGCTGCGGATCGTGCCGATGTCGGTAATGATGCCGGTGAACATATGCCCCTAATCCCGCACCCGTTCGTAAATGTCGAGACGGTCCTTACCCAGCATTCGCGAATCAACCGCGCGCCAGCGGCCGTGTGCATCTGAAAGCGCTGTCAGGCCGATATCGTGGAGCGCAGCCCCGCCGCCGCCGATGAGGATCGGTGCGCGATAGATAAGGAGGCGGTCAACAAGGTCTGCGCGCAGGAAAGCCGACGCCGTCTGAGCGCCGCCTTCGATCAGGAGGTGATCGGCGGGGATAGAGATGACTTCCTGGGGACTGATGATCACCCCCCACCGTTCGGGCTGAGCTTGTCGAAGCCCTGTTCTTTCTTGGCCGGTTTTCGAGAAGGACAACCCTTCGACAGGCTCAGGGGAAACGGTTTTGGTGGTGGAGAGTATATAACGTTTCGGACTTCGCCCCTCGAGCCCCGCCAGCCGCACATCGAGTCGCGGCGTATCCGCCTCGATCGTCCCCCGCCCGACCAGTATCGCTTCGGCGCGCGAGCGTTCGAGGTGTCCGTGTGCGCGCGCTTCAGCGCCGGTGATCCACTGGCTCTCGCCGTCGGCGCGGGCAATACAGCCGTCGAGCGAGAGCGCTAGTTTGAGCGTCACATGCGGACGGCCGAGGCGCTGGCGCGTCAGGAACCCGGCCATGGCGCGCGTCGCTGCGGCGGTTTCGACATCCTCAACGACGTCGATGCCAGCGTCGTGCAGTCGGGCGATGCCATTGCCATCGGTACGCGAATCGGGGTCGCGTAGGGCAATGACAACGCGCGACAGGCCCGCATTGACGATCAGATCGCTGCAGGTTGGCCCCCGCTCGCTGGCGTGAGCGCAAGGTTCGAGCGTCGTGTAAAGCGTTGCCCCTCGTGCGGCTTCCCCAGCCTGCGCCAGTGCAACCGCCTCGGCATGGGGTCGCCCACCCTCAGCCGTCACCCCGCGACCGACAACCCGCCCCTGGTGAACGATTATGCATCCTACATTGGGATTGGGCCACGTCCGCCCGCGCGCCCGTGTCGCGAATGTAATCGCTGCGCCCATCCAGCGCGCGTCATCGTTCATTTGCGCTGCTTGTCGACGTCGATACCCATCTTATCGGCGAGGCGGCGATAGGCCTGGCGCTGCGCTTCGGCGGCGTCATCGCGCGCTTTCTTCGCGGCACGTTCGGCGGGCAAATCCTTGGCCTGCTGCGCGCGAGCCTCGGCAGCCGTGCGGCTCGCGGGCCATTGTTTGACATAGATAATCGTCGGCGGCACCCATTCCTCATCGACCTTCGCCTGTTGTGCCATGCCGATAAATATCAGCGCAGGAAACGCCAGCGACAGCGCGGCGAAGACCATTTTGTGCTTGCGTGGTGCCACCACGACGTCGCGAAGATCGCGCCATGCCGCGCGCGGCGAACTGGGGCGGGGGAATATTGCCATACGCCTTAGATAGAGCGCTTCGCAGCCAGATCAAAGTGCGGGATCAAAGATGCGTCTTGACCGCCCGCAGCGCTTGCGCTTTGTCTGCGGCATGACCAAACACATCAATGACGCCCTCGCGGCGCTGAACCTCACCCTGCCCGTCGCTGCGGCGCCGGTCGCCGATTATGTGCCGACCGTCGAAGCGAACGGGCTGCTGTTCGTCTCGGGGCAATTGCCGTTCAAGAATGGCGAAGTGCTGACCGGCCGCCTGGGCGATGACCGCGACGTTGCGGCGGGTCAGGAAGCGGCACAGGCCTGTGCCCTGATGATCGTGGCGCAGCTGAAGCTCGCGCTGGGCGATCTTGGCCGCGTCGAGCGCATCGTCCGCCTCGGTGTCTTTGTGGCGAGCGACAACCGCTTTACCGATCAGCCCAAGGTCGCCGACGGTGCCTCGTCGCTCATGGTCGCATTGTTCGGCGATGCCGGAAAACATGCGCGTGCTGCAGTCGGTGTCCCCGTCCTGCCGCGTGGCGCGATGGTGGAGGTTGACGCCATTGTCGCTGTTCGCCCCGCTTGAGGGGCTGATTGCGC
>JAYUYR010000283.1:0-3727 GCA_043752405.1 Sphingomonas sp.
CCAAGCCCCCGCTATGAGCCGGCGCTTACCTAATCGGCGCGTGCGTCGGTTGGGCCGTCCGAGACAGTTGGTGCTCCGCAATTGGCGGGGCTTAATTTCCAGCCGAGACGGGGAACAGTTTTTGCCGCACCTCTCGGGGTGCGTCGGGTAACCAGACCCCTCGGGCGGGCCGTATTGGCTCGCTGTTCAGCGATCCTCTTCGGCTCAACAGATGCGTCATGTCGGCGCGTCTGAACACGTGGAGAATGGCATGGACCGTACTGAAAAGTCCGATCTGGTTACCAGTCTGAACGCAAGCCTCGCCACAGTCGGCGTTGTCGTTGTTGCCCGGAATCTAGGGCTAACAGTGGCGCAAACGACCGATCTGCGGACGAAAATGCGTGAAGCCGGGGCCAGTTTCAAGGTCACGAAGAACAAGCTCGCCAAACTCGCGATTGAGGGCACCCCTTATGCCGCGCTCAGCGATATGCTGACCGGCCCGACGGGTTTTGCCACATCGACCGACCCCGTGGCCGCCGCGAAAGTGGCCGTGGAATTTGCGAAGACGAACGACAAGTTCGAGCTCGTAGGCGGTGCGATGGGTGATACGCTCCTCGACGTGAACGGCGTGAAGGCGCTTGCGACCTTGCCTTCGCTCGACGAACTGCGCGCCAAGATTGTTGGGCTTGTCCAAGCACCTGCAACCAAGATCGTCCAGATCGTGCAAGCACCGGCCGGGCAACTCGCCCGCGTCCTCGGCGCTTACGCAGCGAAGGAAGCTGCATAGTTTTTCGTTTCAAAATCAACAAACTCAAGGAATATCAAAATGGCTGATCTCAACAAAATCGTCGATGACCTGTCGGCTCTGACCGTTATCGAAGCGGCTGAACTTTCGAAGATGCTCGAAGAAAAATGGGGCGTTTCAGCCGCAGCTGCGGTTGCGGTTGCCGGTCCTGCGGCGGCGGCAGCTCCGGCTGTTGAAGAGCAGACCGAATTCGACGTCATCCTGACCGGCGACGGCGGCAACAAGATCGCCGTCATCAAGGAAGTCCGCGCGATTACGGGTCTGGGCCTGACCGAAGCCAAGGCCGCGGTCGAAGCCGCGCCGAAGGCAATCAAGGAAGGCGTGTCGAAGGACGAAGCCACCAAGGTCATGGCACAGCTTGTTGCTGCTGGAGCGACAGTGGAATTGAAGTAAGCCGCAGCGGGCCGCGGCGGCACATTGTCGCCCGTCTCCCGCAAGGCCGGACGGCGGCACTTCGGTGCCGACCGACGGCATGGGCTTTGCCCATGCTTGCCAACAAGAAAAAAAGGCGGTTTCCGAAAGGGGGCCGCCTTTTTACACAACGCAGCCTGGCGGTAGAGTAATGTAACTGCGAGACCATTCGTTGCGAGCGGCGTAGCCTCCCAAACAAACCCCCTTCCCATCCCCACTCCCGCCCCCTATATGAGCCTCACTCGACATTCCCGACCGCCCCCCGCCTCGCGGCGATAGCGGTCTCCTTCCCGCCCTCGGGACATGCCGGTTCGGCGGAACCTGGCACGACGCATTGGGGGCTTTGGATAGGTTTACATACGCTGATAGTGCGGTTTCCATCATGGAGGCTCGCACCTTTTTTGTGGGGATTCAATCCCCTGGACGCACAAGGACGACGAACGACCATGGCAACCCAAGCGGCTCCGGCGACATTCAATAAGCGTATTCGCAAAGTTTTCGGCAACATTCACGAAGTCGTGGCGATGCCAAACCTGATCGAGGTTCAACGCGAATCATATGAGCAATTCCTGCGCTCGGATGCGTCGATCGGCTATGTCTCGGGCCTTGAAAAGACCTTGCGCAGCGTGTTCCCGATCCGCGATTTCGCCGGCACTGCCGAGCTCGATTTCGTCGATTACGTTCTCGAAGATCCTAAATTCGACACCGAGGAGTGCCGCCAGCGCGGGATCACTTACGCCGCGCCGATGCGCGTAACGCTCCGCCTGATCGTGTTCGAAGTCGACAGCGAAACCGAAACCCGTTCGGTCCTCGATATTAAGGAACAAGACGTCTACATGGGCGACATGCCGCTGATGACGCACAACGGCACCTTCGTGATCAACGGCACCGAACGCGTTATTGTCAGTCAGATGCACCGCTCGCCGGGCGTTCTGTTCGACCATGACCGCGGCAAGACGCACTCGTCGGGCAAGTATCTGTTCGCTGCACGGGTTATCCCATATCGCGGCTCATGGCTCGATTTCGAATTCGATGCCAAAGACATTGTCAACGTCCGTATCGACAGGAAGCGCAAGCTGCCCGTTACTGCCCTGCTCCAGTCGCTTGGCAATGCCACGCTCAAGGTTCAGATGGCCAAGGAGTCTAAAGGCCCCTTCGTTGTCGGCGATCTTGTCCAGATCAGCGGCACGCAGGTGTGCGAAATCATCGAAGTGCGCGACGATTATGTGACGATCAAGGATCCGACGGGTCCATTGAACGCGCACAACAACACGTTGCAGACCGAAGATGGCGTGAAAAGCGGCAAGTTCAATGTCGTGCGCCAGGGCATGAGCCCCGAGGAAATCCTCGCCGAATTCTACAACACCGTGACCTATGTGCGCGGCAAGGGCGGCTGGCAGGTTCCCTATGTCAGCGAAAACTGGCGTGGCCAGAAACCGATGTTCGACGTTGTCGATGCCAAGTCGGGCGAGGTCGTTTTCGCAGCGGGCCAAAAAGTCAGCCCGCGCGCTGCGACCAAGGCAGGTAAGGACGGCCTCGAAAGTCTCCTCATTCCGACCGAAGAAATCTTCGGTCGTTATTCGGCGATCGACCTGATCAACGAAACCACCGGCGAAATCTACGTCGAAGCAGGCGACGAACTGTCGGCCGAGAATCTCGAGCTGCTGGACAAGGCGGGCATTGAGTCCATCGCGCTGCTCGACATCGACCATGTCAACACTGGCCCGTGGATCCGCAACACGCTGAAGGTCGACAAGGCCGAAGACCGCGACCATGCGCTCAGCGATATCTACCGCGTCATGCGCCCGGGCGAACCGCCAACGCGTGAAACCGCCGAGGCTTTGTTCTCGGGACTGTTCTTCGACGCCGACCGTTACGACCTGTCCGCAGTTGGCCGCGTCAAGCTAAACATGCGCCTCGAACTCGATGCGCCCGACGACTACACAACGCTGCGCCGCGAAGACATCATGGCGGTCGTCAAAACGCTTGTCGGCCTGAAGGATGGTAAGGGCGAAATCGACGATATCGACAATCTCGGCAACCGCCGTGTGCGCTCGGTCGGCGAATTGCTTGAAAACCAGTACCGCGTCGGGCTGCTCCGTATGGAGCGCGCCGTGAAAGAGCGCATGTCCTCGGTCGACGTCTCGACTGTGATGCCCAACGACCTGATCAACGCCAAGCCTGCGGTCGCTGCCGTGCGCGAGTTCTTCGGTTCGTCGCAACTGTCGCAGTTCATGGATCAGACCAATCCGCTGTCCGAAGTGACGCACAAGCGTCGCGTATCGGCACTCGGACCGGGCGGTCTTACCCGCGAACGGGCGGGCTTCGAAGTTCGCGACGTTCACCCGACACATTACGGCCGCATCTGCCCGATTGAAACGCCCGAAGGTCCAAACATCGGCCTGATCAACTCGCTGGCAAGCTTCAGCCGCGTCAACAAATATGGCTTCATTGAAACGCCGTATCGCAAGGTCGTCGACCACAAGGTGACCGACGATGTCGTCTACCTGTCTGCTATGGAAGAAGCCAAGC
>JAYUYR010000284.1:0-9291 GCA_043752405.1 Sphingomonas sp.
CCCCCCGTGTGGCGGTCGTAGCTCAATTGGTTAGAGCGCCGGTTTGTGGTACCGGAGGTTGCGGGTTCAATCCCCGTCGATCGCCCCAGTTTCCTTTATTGAACAGTGAGATAACTTATGGTCGCCGCTTGGGATTTACCCGATTTCGACGATCATGAGGGTGTTCACCTGTTCCGCGACTATGCGTCGGGGCTTACCGCCGTCATTGCGATCCATTCGACGACGCTGGGGCCGGCAGCAGGCGGCACACGCTTCTGGCACTATGCCGACAAGGGCGATGCGATCACCGATGCGCTGCGCCTGTCGCGCGGGATGAGTTACAAGAATGCGATGGCCGGGTTGCCCGCAGGCGGTGGGAAGGCGGTCATTCTCGCGCCCGCTGATGGCAAGAAGACGCCAGCGATGCTCGACGCGTTTGCGCGGGCTGTGGACAGCTTGGCCGGTCGGTACATCACGGCGCAGGATGTCGGCATGTCCGAAGCCGACATGGTAACCTTGTCGCATACGACAAAACATGTTGCCGGTTTGCCGGGAGAAAGCGGCGGCGACCCTGGACCATCGACGGCGCGGGGCGTCTATCTTGGCGTTTGTGCGACTGTTCAGCGCGCCTTGGGCCGCGAAACGGTAGAGGGTGTCCATGTCGCCATTCAGGGTGTCGGCAGCGTCGGCGGTGGTCTGGCGCGCCGGCTGGCCAAGGAGGGCGCGCGGCTGACGCTGGCGGATGCTGACGAAGATCGTGCGCGGCGGTTGGCGGCGGAGCTTGGAGCCGACGTCGTGGTAGCGGAGGCCATCATGTCGGTCGAAGCCGATATATTCAGTCCCTGCGCGTTAGGGGCAGTGCTGACCAGTCAAAGCATTTCCGCGCTGAAGGTTTCAGCCGTCGCGGGTGGTGCGAACAACCAGTTGGCGATGGCTGCGCAGGGTACGGAACTAAGCACGCGCGGCATTCTTTACGCACCCGACTATGTCATCAACGCAGGCGGCATCATCAACGTGCTGCGCCATATCGGCCAGGGCGGGGACGCCGAGGTCAATCGCCGTATCGACCAAATTCCTGAACGCCTGATGCAGATATGGGATGAGAGTGCCGCAACGGGCGATACGCCGTCGCAAGTTGCCGATCGCATGGCCCAGCGTTTGATCGGACGCTAAGCCGAGCTGGCGAGGCGATCAATTGCGCCTTGCAGGATGTAGGCAGCGGCGGCGCAATCAACACGGACGGCGCGTTTGGCGCGGGTGATGTCGGCGGCAATCATCTGGCGTTCGACGGCAGCGGTCGACCAGCGTTCGTCCCACAATAAAATCGGAAGACCGAGGGGTTCGAGATTGCGGGCAAACGCGCGGGTAGACTGGGTGCGCGGGCTTTCGCTGCCGTCGAGATTGAGAGGGAGTCCGATGATGAGCCCCCTCACGGTTTCGCGCGCGATAAGCGTTTCGATTGCCAGCTTGTCCGCCGTGAATTTGGCGCGCGTGACAAGCGTGGCGGGGCTGGCGATGGTCCAGCGCGTATCACACAGCGCGGTGCCGATGGTTTTGGTGCCGACATCGAGCGCAAGGAGGCGACCGCCGCTGGTGAGTGCCTCGCGATAAGCATCCGTGTCGGTGGTGATCATTGTTTCGCGAATATGGCCAACCGCCGCGCTGCGTCGACACGGATGTTCGACCAGAACAGGCTGTAGTCGAAGACATGGTAATTGTTGCCGGGCAGGATGTAGGTGCCGATGCCCACGGGCGGCGCGCCGATCAGCAGGAAACCACGCGCATCACAGCGGGCGGGCACGGTGCCGACTTCGAGAGCGCCGGTTTTCAGGTCGATGGTCGGGATGACCGTGCCGAGATTGGCGGATGCCGGGGCGCTGGCGTCAGCTGTGCCGGTCAGCGGGTTGGTGCAGAGCATCTTTGTGCCTTTGCGCGAGCGGCCGTCGAAGCCGGTGGTGGCGTCATAGGCAGCAACGATCTGGCTCATGTCGGCCGGTTCGGCGAAGCTCTGCCAGCTGAGGATGCAGCCCGCTTGATCGGCAGCGGTGCAGGCGGGCAGGCCAAGCGCAGCGAGGTCAGTTGCGACGGAGACAGGCCAGCCGACAACATAAGCGGCGGCAATCCGCGTGGCGACGGGTTGCCCCGCAATGCGTTCGCGTAAAAGGCGGAGAAGATGGACCGAGCCTTGGCTGTGGCTGGCGACGATGATCGGGCGGTCGGCGGGGAGGCTGGCGATGAAGTGATCCCAGGCCTGCGCGACGTCTTTGTAAGCGGCGTCGAGTGCTCGTTGCGCTTCGGGTTGGGTCGTCAGGAAGGCGCCGAAAGTAGCCTGGCGGTAACGCGGTGCCCAGATGTCACCGACACCGTTGAACACGCTCGCCTGTCCGCGCACGAACAGCGCAGCGCGGTCATTGGCGGTTGCATCGTTGAGTGGGGCGTTCCAGGCACTGCGGTCCAGATAGCTGGTCGGGTGGATGAAGAAGATTGCCGCGCTGCCCTTTTTCGCTGCGCCCGCTTTGTAGCCTGTCGGCTCCCACAACGCCGGATTGCCGGGAATGTCGGGGCGGGCAATCCACATTTTCCGGTCGGCATAGATGCTCGCTGCCATCGGCTTTTGTTCGACGAAGGCCGCGCTGGGGACGAGTGCCAGGCGCATGATGCGGTCGCTGAACATCGACCATGTGATCCCGGCCAAGAGGATCAACGTGATGATGACGGCAATGAAAATGAGGAATTTGCGGGCCACGCGGCCTCCGTTGTTGATGCGCTGCGGGGTTGCTGCTAGCCAATCCCCTTATGTCAGTCGATAGCGCCACCGTCAGGAAAATCGCATCGCTCGCCCGCATCGCCGTTACCGACGGCGAGGTCGAGGCGATGGTGCCTGAACTCAACAACATTCTCGGCTGGATCGAACAGCTGGGCGAGGTGGATGTGACCGGGGTCGAGCCGATGACGGCGGTGATCCCCAACATATTGCGCCTGCGCGAGGATGTCGTGACCGATGGCGGCATTCGCGACAAGATATTGGCAAATGCGCCTGCGCCCGAACACGGGTTTTTCGGTGTGCCGAAGGTCATAGAATAGTGGCAGCGCTCACCGATCTAGGCATTGCCGCCATCCGCGACGGTGTGCGCGACGGGGATTTCTCGGCGCGTGAAGTCGCGACGGCGTTTGTGGGTGCCGTGGCGGGCGCAAAGGCGCTGAATGCGTTTCTGGTCGAGACGCCCGAGCACGCACTTGCCGCGGCGGACCGGGCGGATGCCGACAGGGCGGCTGGGACGCTAAAGCCAATGTCGGGCGTGCCGATCGGCATGAAGGACTTGTTCTGCACCCAAGGGGTCGAGGCGACCGCGGGGAGCGCGATCCTGAGCGGGTTCAAGCCGCAATATGAATCAACCGTATCAGGCAAGCTGTGGGCGGCGGGCGCGGGGATGCTCGGCAAGCTGAATATGGACCAGTTTGCAATGGGATCATCGAACGAGACCAGCGCATTCGGCAATGTGATTTCGCCGTGGCGGAAGGCCGGGAGCAACGCCGCGCTGGCACCGGGAGGATCGTCGGGAGGATCGTCGGCGGCAATCGCAGCGCGGCTGTGTCCTGGGGCGACAGGAACCGACACCGGCGGGTCAATCCGCCAGCCTGCGGCGTTTACCGGCATCAGCGGCATCAAACCGACCTATGGCCGCTGCTCGCGCTGGGGTGTGGTCGCGTTTGCATCGTCGCTTGACCAGGCGGGTGCAATGGCGCGTGATGTTCGTGACTGCGCAATCATGCTGGGGGCGATGGCGGGTTTCGATCCGAAGGATTCGACATCGCTCGATTTGCCAGTGCCGCATTGGGATACCGGATTGTCGAGCGATTTGCGGGGGCTGCGGGTTGGCATTCCCAAAGAATACCGCGTCGATAACATGCCGCCCGAGATCGATGCGCTGTGGGAGCGCGGGATCGCTTGGTTGAAGGACGCAGGGGCGGAAATTGTCGAAGTCTCGCTGCCGCACACCAAATATGCTTTGCCCGCCTATTACATCATTGCGCCGGCTGAAGCCTCGTCGAACCTCGCGCGTTATGACGGTGTGCGCTATGGTTTGCGGGACTTGCCTAACGGCGCAGGCCTGCAGGACATGTATGCTGCGACGCGCGCCGCAGGGTTCGGGTCGGAGGTCAAGCGGCGAATCATGATCGGCACTTATGTGCTTTCGGCAGGGTTTTACGATGCGTATTTCACACAGGCATCGAAAGTCCGTTCGCTCATTGCGCGCGATTTCGACCGGGCGTGGGAACATTGCGACCTGCTTTTAACGCCGACTGCGCCGAGTGCCGCGTTTGCGCTGGGCGAGAAGTCGGACGATCCGCTTGCGATGTATCTGAACGATGTTTTTACCGTGCCGTCGTCGCTGGCGGGGTTGCCGGCGATGTCGGTGCCGGGTGGACTGGATATCGCGGGGTTGCCGCTTGGGTTGCAGGTGATCGGAAAGGCGTTCGACGAGCAGGGCGTGCTAAACGCGTGCCTCGCTATCGAGGAACGCGCCGGCTTCGTTGCGCGACCAGACAACTGGTGGTAACCAATAAGAATAGGGGGTTTAACGTGACGGAGACGTTGACGTGTCTATTCTTGACGACGACCTAAAAGACCGCTTGGCGACAGCGATTGGCACCTTCGGGGCGCCGGTGTTGCGAAAACTTTCCGAACGGCGACTGACGATGCCGCGCTTTAATGCGATGGCGGATGCACAAGGGTTTCAGGTGCGCTCGACGCATTATTACGAACCCACCTACTCCGAAGCGGATCTCCCCGAAAACACGGCTGTTGATCGACCGCTGCCCGGGATAGACTGGAATGAAGCGGCGCAAATCGCTCTACTGACACAATTTGACTTCGGCGATGAATTGCGTGCTTTCCCGCGAGAAAAGCCAAGTGCAGCCGAGTTTGGATATCGCGACACGCAGTACGGCAACGGCGATGCCGAAATTTACTACAGCATGATACGCACAAAAAAGCCGCGCCGCATCATCGAGATTGGCTCGGGCGATTCGACGCTGATTGCCAACCTGGCGGTTGCCGCCAATCGCCGGGATGATCCGGCGTATCATTGCGAACAAATTTGCATCGAGCCTTATGAAATGGATTGGCTCGAAAGGACCGGTGTTACGGTGATCCGCGAACGGGTTGAGAAAATCGATCTGGCGATTTTTGATACACTGGGGCCGAACGATGTCCTGTTTATCGACAGCTCGCATATCATTCGACCTTGGGGCGACGTGCTGCGCGAATATCAGGAGATCATACCGCGGGTTGGAGCTGGCGTATTGATCCACGTCCACGACATTTTCTCGCCCCGCGATTATCCCGAAAACTGGCTGCGCGCAGAACGGCGGCTGTGGAACGAGCAATATCCGCTCGAAGCTTTTCTGGCGTTCAACAATCGTTACGAAATCATCTGTGCGATGAACTGGCTGTGGCGCAACCATTATGACGCGCTTGCCAAAAGCTGCCCTATGACCTTAACGCCAAAGGCAGGGCCAAGCGCTTTCTGGTTTCAGGCCAAGTAACGCGCGCCCGACACTTGTTAAGGCTGCGCATGACTGAAACATCCTATCGCATCAAAGGCGCCACAGGCGACTGGGAGGTCGTCGTCGGCCTTGAAGTCCACGCTCAGATTATGTCGCAGGCGAAGCTGTTTTCGGGAGCATCGGCCGAATTCGGGGCGGAACCCAACGCGCAGGTGTCGCTCGTCGATGCCGCGATGCCGGGAATGTTGCCCGTGCTGAACGGCGAATGTGTCAAGCAGGCAGTGCGAACGGGGTTGGCGATCAACGCGGGAATCAATCGCTGGAGCCGGTTTGATCGCAAGAATTATTTCTATGCCGACTTGCCGCAGGGGTATCAGATTTCGCAGCTTTATCATCCGATTGTCGGCCAAGGGTCGCTGATGGTGGAAACCGACGAGGGCGAGAAAGTTATCGGCGTGGAGCGCATTCATATCGAACAGGACGCGGGCAAGTTGATGCACGACCAGCACCCGACGATGTCCTATGTCGATCTCAACCGCTGCGGTGTGGCGCTGATGGAAATCGTGTCGAAGCCTGACATGCGCTCACCGGCTGAGGCCGGGGCTTATGTCAAGAAACTGCGCGCAATCCTGCGTTATGTTGGTAGCTGCGACGGCAATATGGAACAGGGTTCGATGCGTGCCGACGTCAACGTCAGTGTGCGCAAGCCGGGTCATGAATTCGGGACGCGGACCGAGACCAAGAATGTCAATTCGGTGCGCTTTATTCAGGCGGTGGTCGAATATGAGGCGAAGCGTCAGGTCGATGTGATAGAGGGCGGCGGGACCATTGTTCAGGAAACGCGGCTGTGGGATCCCGACAGGAATGTGACCCGGTCGATGCGGTCGAAGGAAGATGCGCATGACTATCGCTATTTCCCTGATCCCGATTTGCTGCCGCTGGTTTTGACCGAGGAATTTGTGGCCGAATGCAAAGCGTCGCTGCCCGAATTGCCCGATGCGAAGCGGGCGCGTTATGTCGATGCGTTGGGCATCCCGCCTTATAACGCGGATGTTATTACGGCGGATGTCGAGACAGCGCGCTGGTTCGAGGCGTTGCTGGCCGAAGGCGCGGACGCGAAGGCGGGGGCAAACTGGCTGACGTCCGAGTTTTTCGGTGCGCTCAACCGGCTGGGCAAGGACATATCCGATAGTCCGGTGTCGCCTGCGAGCGCGGCGGAATTGCTGAAGCTGGTAAGCGATGGCACGATCTCGGGCAGCATGGCCAAGCAGGTGTTCGAAGCGATGCTTGAAACCGGCGACGGCGCGGGCAAGATCGTCGAGGACCGTGGCCTGAAACAGACAAGTGACACGGGCGCAATCGACGCGGTGATCGCCGGCATCCTGTCCGCCAATGCCGACAAGGTGGCGCAATACAAGGACGGCAAGGAAGCATTGTTCGGCTTTTTCGTCGGGCAGACGATGAAAGCGATGGCGGGGAAAGCGAACCCGCAAGTCGTCAATGAGCTGCTGAAGAAGGCGCTTGCCTAAACGATCCGATTATTTCAGAAACGGCGCAACGGGGGTGGGCGCCACATGAAAACTAAATTGTTGATTGCGGCTGCAATGTGTCTGGCGGTGCCGCAATTTGCCAGTGCTGCCGATGTCAAACCGGCCGAGGCCAGCAAGAAAGAAGACGATCCAAGCAAGTTCTTCTGGTTCTATAAAGCCGACATCGATGTCGCGGTTGCGAAGACCGACATTCAATATTGCTTTATCCAGACGAGCACGATCCGCGCGGCGCAAAAGCCGTCGTCAGGGGCGGGCGGCTTGATCGGTGCGCTGGTCGAAGGGATTATCAAGGGCATTGCCGCCAGTGTGGAATCGCGACGAATGCGCGATTCAGGGATGCGCAAGTGTATGGGCCTGTATGCCTACGAGCGATACGCATTGCCCGAGGTTGAATGGAACGCAATGATGCGCGCGACCGACGCGATTGACCGGCTTGCGGCGTTTTCGAGCGGGCCGCGACCCACTTATGGGAGGCTGGATTCATGATCCGTCTGTTTTCAATCGCGCTGATGGCGGCGGTGACGATTGCGGTCGTGCCTGCTGCCCATGCCGCCAAGGGATTGAAGCCGGGTGCGGTGACGCTCGATCCGGCGCTCGGCTATGTGCTTGTGCGCATTGGCCCGACGAGCGGCAAGAAATTCAAATCGCCCCCGCTTTATCTTCAGCGTTTTGATCCGGTTACAGGCGAAGTGCGGACGCGGCGCAAGAAGGATCCGGCGCGAGTGCCGAAAGGCGAAGATGATTCGGTTTCGCTCGGTGGCCGCGTGTTCCTCGCCGGGGAGAGCACGAGCGTTTACATTTCGTCGTTGACGCCGGGTGACTGGGTGATCCACGGGAGCTACAATACTTGTCTGTGCCTTGGCTCTTACCGGTTTACGGTGTCACCGGGCCAGATTACCGACTTGGGCACCGCACTGATCGCATCCGAGGCAGGCGGGCTGTACGTCCCCGGCCTTAGGCGTCAACCTCTGGCGCCCGACCTTGAGGGACGTCTCTATGCGGTGCCAGATGCGATCATGGTCAAAGCGGCGGCCGATGGCGATATGGTACCGCCCGAAGTTGCCGGGCTTTCGCTCAAACGCGCTGAGTTGATCCCTGACATCCGCTTCACGAACCGGGGCAATCTGCGTTATCTTTATTATGGCGGCATTTTGGTGAACCGGGCCGTGGGATTACCCGCGCCGGTATCGGGCGATGCTAAGCCAATCGTCGACCGCGTGATGAAAGCAACCGACGAAAAGGAAGTGCTCGCCAAACCGGTGCTGGAAGGCGAGGAGCCCAAACCTGTGTCCGACAAGGAAGAAGCGCCGACGATGACCCCTGCGCAGCAGTAACATGACGTTCCACATGCGAGTGATGCGGATAATTGCTGCGATGGCGAGCTTAATTGCTATCGCCGCTGATGACGCCAACGTCGCCGATTACTCTATTGCTGCCATCGAATATCTTCCGACCCCGCTCGAAAAGATTGGCAAGCTTCAGGCGGGGTTGCTGTGCCTGCCCAAGGGTAAACTCCGTTGGCGCGACGTGGCGCGGCCCGGGGATGAGGCAGTTGCGAAGCGATTGACCAAGGTGCTGGGCGATGGCGGCCTGTTAGTGGCACCGCGAGCCGATCCGCTGTTCGGTGATCCGGTGCCTTTGACGCGTTATCGCGTAAAAGTTGTTGTCGAGCGGGTGAAGATGCGACTGTGTATCGCCGGACTGGGGATTGGCGAGAAGCAGCCTTCGGGAGAGGGCATCACGGCCGTTCGGTGGGACACTTATGACCGCGTTGAGCGCTCTCATGTAGACTCGATCACGTTCGAGGTACCGATGATCTTCAAACAACGCGACGCGCGCGGGACCAGCAGCGTGATAAGCGATGCCCTGGCGGAAAGCGCGCGGCGCTACGCGGTCAAGCGTTCGATCTAATATATTTTTCGTCCGGATTGTCGATATCATCGGGCATCAGAGGCAGTTCCACGGGGGGCACTGTCGGCTGCGGATTTTCGATGGGGCCGGTGTCGGGTTCGGGATCGGGTGAAGGGACGCTTGCCATGATTTTTCTCCTGTGGAGTGCAGGTAACTACGCTCGCGGCAATACGCTCCCTTGCCCTTCGCGTGGGCGCTGGTATAGGCCGCCGCTTGCCGACGAGCGCAAGCGGGCGTGGCGGAATTGGTAGACGCGCTGGTTTTAGGTACCAGTATCGCAAGATGTGGGGGTTCGAGTCCCTTCGCCCGCACCAGTTTCGTTGACTCAAAGCTGTCCGGG
>JAYUYR010000285.1:0-3717 GCA_043752405.1 Sphingomonas sp.
AGGCGCGGCAAGGTCATCGGGATAGATGAAGCCCGCAACCGGATTTACCCGTAAGCCGATGTCGCCAATCGGCCCAAACCAGACTTTCACTTCGCTCCAGTCGCCGGCAGTTGATACGTCGATAGCGCGCGCCCCGTATTCGATACGGCCACCGCGCGACCAGTTGGCGTGGTCGAGCAGGACTTCACGGTCTGATATGATCTCGCTGACGACGGCGACATGGCCCATCGGCATTCTGTCACTGGATTTGAATGCCATAACGGCGCCCTCGCGTGGCGCCTTACCACGGGCATAGCGCCCCTCAGCCTGGTTCCACCATGTATTGGCATTGCCGCGAATTTCGACGCCGGTAATTTCGCGGGCATAGCCAACGCACTGCCAATATTGCGCTTGTGCCGGAGCGGGTGCGAACAAGGTGAGCGCAAATGCGCACATCCCGAAAATCGGTGCCAAAATCCGCACTTTTCGATGCCCCCTTGCGATCCCTCAGACCCTGTCTGGCGCGCGAATGGTTAAGAGGAAATAGCTGTGTCCGGTAACTCGCGACAAGCCGCGCGGGTAGCAGGATGAAGCGATTGCGTTACATACCCCCTGGTGTTTGTCGTCGAATCAGTGTGGACCGGCAGTGTCCGGAACTTTGCAAATGGCGACATGAGCGCGATTGCCAAGACTCCTGTTGAGGGATCGCGCACGATTGGCTGGCTCGGGATCGAAGGCGATGCGCAGGCCGATCTTAGGGTGCACGGTGGTCCCGACAAAGCGATCCACCATTATCCGCGCGATCATTATGCTTTCTGGTGCGAGACTTTGGGGCCAAACCCGCTGCTTGATCGAGCAGGTGCGTTCGGCGAGAACATCTCCACCACTGGAGTGACCGAACATATCGCCTGCATCGGTGACCGCTACCGCCTCGGCACCGCACTCGTCGAAATTGCTCAGGGGCGCGAGCCGTGCTGGAAGCAGGCATACCGGATGGACGACAAGCATGTCATCGCTACGATGGTCGCATCACGCCGCTGCGGCTGGTATTACCGCGTAGTCGAGGAAGGTGCGGTTGCGGCAGGCGATGTCCTTGCTCTGATTGACCGCCCCTGCCCCGACTGGAGCGTTGCGCGGGTCATTGCCCTGCTAATCGCGGGCGAAGGCAAACACGATCTTGCTGCTGTCCGCGCGCTTGCCGACCTCAACGTCCTCGCCGACAACTGGCGGCAGCGCGCAGCAAAACTGGCCGCGAGCTAAAACCGCCGGAAGACCGCCCCTGCACCCCAGCCGAATCCGATTGACAAAGCGACGGCGAACAGCCCGTAAATAAACGGCCATTTGACTGCCGCCGTCGCAACAAAGCGCTCGAACCCCGACTTGCGGATATCGACATCGCGTGTTGCCGCCGCAATGATCTTGCCGTCACGGATCAGGAATGTCTCCGCCGTGTAGCGCCCGACGGGCACGCGTGCCGGTATGCTGAGGCGTGCGCGATATAGTACGCCGCGCGTGATTTCGACGGCTCCGGGGCGATCGACGAACAGCTTGCCCTTGGCACGCAGGTCGACGAAGCCAGTTTCGAACCGCTGCGCTTCGGTCGGGTCGCTGCCGCTGGCGGGGGAGAGGTGGATGTTGCCCAGCCCCAGCTCGTAAATGGCGGCTGTCCGCTCGTCGACCAGCTGGCTGATCGGCCGCGACGCCGCGACGGCGTAGAATGTCGGGGCCGACCGGAAGCGCGCGCTGTCGACATTGGCCCAGATCAGTCCCGCCAGTTTCGATTTTTCGCGGACTAATATCGACTGCGGCGGGCCTTTCAGCACCACCGCCACGTCGGTGCGCCCGTCGGGCACGATCCCGCCGGGATAGATGATTGCGCCAAACAGCAACAGTTCAGCCCCGGTGAACGAGTAGGCAATGTCGACTTCGCGCTGCGACACATCGGGAACCAGAAGCGGCTCCTGCGCGGCGGTCAGCATAAGCAGCATCGGGATTGCAAACATGCGCTTCATAGAAACTGCACCGTGTAAATCTCATCGGGCTGCCAACCCAGCCCCAGCGCCATGCGGATGGCGACACCGATGACGATGGCGGCGAGGAACAGGCGGAGATAGTCGGGCGCGAATTTGGTCGCGAGCTGTGCACCGACCTGCGCGCCGATGACACTGCCCAGCAGCAGCAACGCCGCCAGCACAATATCGACGGCTTGCGTCGTCAACGCATGGACCATCGTCGTCGCCGCCGTCACGAACAATATCTGGAACAATGACGTCCCCACGACAACGCGCGTTGCCATGCCGAGCAGGTAAAGCATGGCAGGTACCATGATGAACCCGCCGCCCACACCGAGCAGCACCGTCAAAATCCCCGTGACAAAACCAAGCAACAACGGCGCGAGCGGCGAAATATATAAACCCGACGCATAAAAGCGCCAGCGCAGGGGGAGCGAGGCAACCAGCGGGTGATGCCGCCGCTTGCTCGGTGGCAATGTTTCGCCCCGCCGCCGGGCGCTGACGCTGACCCAGGCTTCCTTCATCATCAGGCTGCCGATGCTGCCGAGGAGCATGACATAGAGGATCAAGATGATCGTATCGATCTGCCCCCAGGCCGTCAGCACATTGAAAATGCCCGCGCCGGCAATGGCACCCGCTATACCACCCGCGACCAGCACCGCACCCATCTGGAGATCGACACCACCGCGTCGGTAATGCGCCATTGCGCCCGACACACTTGCGCCGGTGACCTGTGTAGCTGCCGACGCCGCGGCGACTGTCGGCGGAATGCCATAAAAGATCAGAAGTGGCGTCGTCAGGAACCCGCCACCGACGCCGAACATCCCCGACAGCAAACCCACGCCACCACCCAGCAGGATGATGACCAGCGCGTTGACCGACAGGTTCGCGATCGGAAGATAAATGTCCATGTGTCTGGACAATGCCTAGCGGTGCGCGGGCGCTCGCGCACCCTAAAAGTCAAACCCGACAGTCACACTTGGCCCCGACGCAGGGACGGCATCGCCCGCCACACGCTGGCGCCATTCAGCTGCGACGCGAAGGCTGCTATCGGCGACCGCGAACCGGGCGATAATCTGTGGCCCGACATCAATCCGCGCAGCCTCCGGCTGCGCCCCGCCCCATGCGCTGACCCCGACGGAAAGGTTTGCGTGTTTGCCATGCACAACAGTGCGTTCGACGCGGATCGCGCCATCAACGAACGTTACGGGCGACCTAATGCCAACCACGCCTGCCTGTGCATAGCCTTCGAGCGTCACCGCACCCGGCAGTGCGACGTCATAAACACCGCCATAAGCAAATATCGCCGGTTTGTTGCGACCGCCCTTGTCGAGCGCGATCCGCTGTTCGGCGATCAGCCCGACATTGCGGCCGCGCAAGGCCATGCCGACCGCAGCCTCACGTCCCCTGGGGTGTGACAGGGGTGTGCTAACCCGCGCGGTCAACGCCAATGCTCTTGGGCCAGGGGCATAGAACAGCCGCATCCCGATCTGGCTACCGCCCAACTGCCCCCCCGACGCCAGCGACGGCACACCGTCATTGCGCATCAAAGCCCATACCGAACCGGAGAATCGGTTAACGCGGACCGGCGACAGCAGGCCGGGCCCAGTAGAACGTCTGGGTTCTGGCAACGGTGCCGTAGATGCAGGTGCATCGACGTTGTCATGGCGGCTGTCAGGCTGAACCTTCTTCGGTATCCATTCCCTGGCGCGTGTAGCCGGTCGCG
>JAYUYR010000286.1:0-3706 GCA_043752405.1 Sphingomonas sp.
GCGGGTTTCGGTTTTTTCGCCATCGCAACGATAAGTGCGATGGCGGGATGGATTGTGGCGTCGCTGCTGGTGCTCCTCATCGGGCAGGCGTGCGATCTGTCGGGAAGCATAGGCACACAGACTGGCGCAGGAACGCGGCGATGGGAGCGATACCGGTTTCCCGCACGGGCATCAGCGGCGGCGATTGTCGTTCTGGCGATGGGCACGACGCTGACACTGCGGACAATGCAGTGGGGTTGTTTGGTGCTGGCGTTGGTGATTATCGCCGCGACCTGGCTTGCAGCACCTCTGGCGCGTAACGATGTGCGCATGGCGGCGTGGCGCAGCGACCCGAGTGGCCATGCGATCCTGGGCGTGATCGGATTTGCGGTAGGAGCACCGGTCATCGCATTGACGGTCAGTGCCGCGCATTCTGCGTTCAGTCTCGGTTGGGGGTTGAGAAAAGCCCTATCAGGGTTAGCTCGCCCTTAACCGCGCTTCATTAGACGGGGATCCATGGTGCATCCCGCCTTCACTGTCGGTCCGGTTCGTGGCTGAATCGAGCGTCGCGCGCGTTGATGGTGGCGGTCGGCTGCTCATGGCGGACCCGCGCCTGCTTGAACTACAGGAACGCGCAGGCGCTGGCCTTGGCGATGCGCTTGCAGTGCCGCCACTCGCGTCGATGGCACGACTTGCGCGGACGCTGGGCATATTGGTCTCTCGCAATGTTGTCGTGGCCGAGGGCGACCATGATCTCGACATTTGGGTTCGGGCACGCCCTGACGGTGACAATGTTGTGCTGTCGGTCGGCGGGTGGACGGTGCGGCCACAGCGCGCGCCGTGGCTTATGTCGCAAACCGATGCGGACGTCTCGACGGTAGTTGCTGTTGAGGACTGGACATGGGCGACCGACGCCGCACTCCGCCTGACGGCGTTGTCGCTGGGCAATCCGGCTTTGCTTGGCCAGCCTTTGACGCGAATTGTCCGCCTGGTCGAAAATGGTGACGGTGATTTGCCGATCATCGATGCAGTTGCTGGTGCGTATGACCTTGTCGATCAACGCGCGATCCGTCGCGACCAACCCGACAATGAAATCATCCTCTCCGCCACTGTCCGGACTGACGAGGAGGGACGGTTTATCGGTTTTGTGGGACGGGCGACCGGTGCATCGGTCGTACCGGTGATCCCTGAAATCGTGCCCGACTTGCCGCTCGACACTGCCTTTGGTGCGCGTCTTGATAAGGCGCTGCGCGCGTCGCTCGGTCGCATCGTGGCCAATGCCGACTCGATCAGGGCCCAGAATGAAGGGCCGCTGCGTCGTGATTATGCCGACTACGCGGGGGACATTGCCAGCGCGGCGCGGCATTTGCTGGCACTTGTCGATGACCTTGGCGACTTGCAGGCCGTCGAGCGCGACGATTTTCAACCCGAGGTCGCGGATGTCGACCTTGCCGACATCGGACGCCGCGCCGCAGGCCTGTTGCAGGTCCGGGCTTCCGACCGGCAGGTGCGGATTGATCGTCCCGCCATCGACGATACCCTGATGGCACGCGGAGAATTTCGCCGTGTGCTCCAGATTCTTGTCAATCTCATCGGTAATGCCGTGCGTTATTCGCCCGAAGGCTCGATGATATGGCTGCGCACCGAACGCGATGCAGATACCGCCGTTATAATCGTCGCCGACCAAGGCAAAGGGATCGCACTCGAGGATCAGGCGCGCATTTTCGACAAATTTGAACGTGTCGATCCGTCCGAACCGGGTGGTAGTGGCCTGGGTCTCTACATCTCGCGCCGCCTCGCCCGCGCGATGGGGGGCGATATTGTCGTGGACAGCGCACCGGGTCAGGGTGCGCGTTTCGTGCTGACGCTGCCTGCGGCCTAGCGCTGCCCCACCGGCACATAATCGCGCTGAGTCGGTCCGGTGTAGAGCTGGCGCGGCCGTCCAATCTTTTGGTCGGGGTCGCTGATCATCTCGTTCCACTGCGCGACCCAGCCCACCGTGCGGGCCAGCGCGAAGAGTGCGGTAAACATTGTCGTCGGGAACCCGATCGCCGACAGGATCACGCCCGAATAGAAATCGACGTTCGGGAACAGCTTCTTCTCGATGAAATACGGATCGTTCAGCGCCATTTCCTCGAGCTGCAGGGCAACGTCGAAAATCGGGTCGGTAACGTCGAGCTCCTTAAGAACCTCGCGCACTGTCTGCTGCATCACGGCTGCCCGTGGATCGTAGTTTTTGTATACGCGGTGGCCAAAGCCCATCAGGCGGAACGGGTCGTCCTTGTTCTTGGCGCGCTCGATATAGTGCGGAATCCGGTCGGGCGTGCCGATTTCGCGGAGCATCTCGAGCGCCGCTTCGTTCGCGCCGCCATGCGCCGGTCCCCACAAGCAAGCGATTCCCGCCGCGATGCACGCGAACGGATTTGCTCCTGATGACCCCGCCAGCCGCACGGTCGACGTCGACGCGTTCTGCTCGTGATCGGCGTGGAGGATGAAAATCCGGTCCATCACTTTTTCGACAATCGGATTGATTTCATAGGGTTCGGCGGGGTTGCCGAATGTCATGCGCAGAAAGTTGCCCGTGTAGGACAGGTTGTTCTGTGGATAAAGGAACGGGCGCCCGACGCTATATTGATAGGCCATTGCCGCAATCGTCGGCATTTTCGCGATCAGGCGGTGCGACGCAATCATCCGCTGGTGCGGATCGGTAATGTCGGTCGAATCATGATAAAAGGCCGACAGCGCGCCGACCACACCACACATGATGGCCATCGGGTGCGCATCACGACGGAACCCTCGATAAAAGGTCGCAAGCTGTTCGTGCAGCATCGTGTGCCGGGTGATCGTCGTTGTAAACTTTTCGAGCGTCGGCGCGTCGGGCAGTTCGCCGTTCAGCAACAGATAACTCACTTCCATGAAGCTTGAATTTTCCGCAAGTTGACCGATGGCATAGCCACGGTGGAGCAGAATGCCCTGATCACCGTCGATATAGGTGATCGCCGAATCGCAACTCGCGGTGCTGGTGAAGCCGGGATCATAAGTGAACGCGCCCGTCTGGGCATAAAGCTTGCGGATATCGATCACGTCGGGGCCGACGCTGCCCGACAGCACGGCGTAACTATTTTCCTTGTCGCCCAGCGTCAGCTTTGCGGTGGTGTCGGACATCGATCGAAACTCCTGAAGATCTGTTACAAAGCGCCGTTGCGCCCCGAGAGGCAATCGTCAAGCCGACCGAGCGATTCATCACGGCCAAGCAGAACCAGCACGTCAAAAATACCCGGGGACATGCTCTGTCCGGTCAGCGCCGCCCGCAACGGCTGCGCCACTTTGCCGAGGCCCAGGCCAGCATCCTCTGCCACTTTTCGCACCGCCGCTTCGAGGGTGGTTGCGCTCCAGTCGGTTAATGCCGTCAGTACAGTTTGCGCCTGCGCCAGGATCGACTTGCTTTCTATCGTTAGCAGCGCTGATGCGCCGGCGTCGAGCGCCAGCGGACGAAGATCGAACATAAACGCAGCACCCGCTACCAAGTCACTGATAGATTTGGCCCGAACTTTCAAAACCGGCATGGCTTCCGTAAGCAGATCGACATTGGCACGTTCGACTTTCGGCTCAATTAACGTCGCCAGCCTCACATTGTCAGCCTCACGCAGGTAATGCCCGTTGATGTTCTCGAGCTTCTTGATGTCAAAGCGCGACGGCGACCGCCCCACAGCGTCGATATCGAACC
>JAYUYR010000287.1:0-3705 GCA_043752405.1 Sphingomonas sp.
GTCCGGCCGCTCCGAAAGGGGTGGCCATTCTTTTATGTGAAGGATTTACCGATGGCCCAGCCGCTCATGCCCCATGCCACTGCGTCTTGGCTGGTCGACAATACTTCGCTGAGCTTTGTCCAAATCGCGACATTCTGCGGCCTCCATATCCTCGAAGTGCAGGCGATTGCCGACGACACGGCGGCCACCAAGCTGACAGGGCGCGATCCGATCCGCGCGCACGAATTGACGATGGCCGAGATCGAAAAGGGACAGAACGATCCGAACCATGTATTGAAAATGGAGCGTGAACCCGAGGCGGTGACGCGGACCAAGGGGCCACGCTATACGCCCGTGTCGAAGCGTGCCGACAAGCCCGATGGCATTGCGTGGATCATCCGCAACCATCCCGAAGTCAGCGACGGCCAGATTGGCAAGCTGATCGGCACGACGCGCACGACAATTGGTGCGATCCGCGATCGTTCACACTGGAATATGGCCAATATCGTGCCCAAGGATCCAGTGACACTGGGCCTGACGTCGCAGCGCGAGCTTGATGCTGCCGTGACCAAAGCAGCCAAGGCTGCCGGTATCGCCGCGCCCGTCGACGACAAATTCGAAGGTGACCGTGACGCGCTGATCGTGCAGTTGCGTCACGAACGCGACGAAGCCGCGCGTGTGGCCGACGCCGTTGCAGCCGGCGAAAGCGGCGAAGCCCCTGGTATGATCGGGAATTTCGTCGATCCGTTCAAAAAATAGATGACCGCAGCGCCCGCGCCCGACGTCAGCCTGACCGACCATGGTTTTGAGCCGCTGACCTCGAAAGGGTTGACCTATCCGCTCGGCGAATATGGGCCGGGTTACGGCGATGTCTTCCCGATTGCCGAGGGCGTCGGGTGGACACGGCTGCCGGTACCGGGGTCGTTAAAGCACATCAATGTCTGGGTGCTGGACGATGGCGACGGCGTTGCCATTGTCGATACGGGGCTGCACTTTGCCGCGAGCCACGAAGCGTGGGAAAAGGCACTGGGCGGACGTCGCGTGACGCGGGTGTTTGTTACGCATTTTCACCCCGACCATATCGGCTGCGCAGGCTGGTTGTGCGACCGGCATCATGTCGCGCTGTGGATGAACCGCACGGAATATCTGCTGGCGAGGATGCTGACGGTCGATGTCCGCGACGAACCGCCCGCATCCGCGATATCGCAGATGCGTGGCGCGGGGTGGAACGACGAACAGCTCGACATGATGCGCAAGCGCGGCTGGGGCAATTTTTCCAAGATCGTTAGTGCCTTGCCCGTTGGCCATGTACGCCTGATCGAGGGTGAAACGGTGCGCATTGGCGCGCGCAACTGGACGATATGGGTCGGGAGCGGGCACACGCCCGAACATGTCTGCCTCGTTGATCTCGACAATGATCTGATGATTGCGGGCGATCAGGTGCTTCCGCGCATCACATCGAATGTGTCGGTG
Source organism: Sphingomonas sp. (assembly GCA_043752405.1). GTDB lineage: Bacteria > Pseudomonadota > Alphaproteobacteria > Sphingomonadales > Sphingomonadaceae > Sphingomonas_O. Next base: position 1,453 of record JAYUYR010000287.1, read on the forward strand.
TCCATTACCGAGCCGCTGGGCGATCCCTTGGGCGACTGGCTCGCGTCTATCGATAAATTCCGTGCGTTGCCTGACAGCATATTGGTGCTGCCCGCGCACGGCGAGCCGTTCAAGGGGTTGCACGCGCGGCTTGACCGGCTTGAGCATGGGCATCGTTTAAGTCTTGATCAGCTTCATGCGCGGCTTGCCAAGTCACCGGCGCGCGCCGTCGATTGTTTTTCCGTCCTGTTCAAACGACCCATCGACGACAGCATCATCGGCCTCGCGACGGGTGAGGCGATGGCGCATCTGCGGCACCTTGAAGTGACCGGACGCGCAGTGAAAGAGGATCGCGACGGTATCTGGTATTATTCGGCACTCTAGTTCAGGCTGTCGTGATGACTGAGTCCACGAGTATCTGGCGCACCGATTATGTCCATCCGGGGAAGTGGGACCAAAAGTTTTCGCCGATGACGCTTCCAGCGATGTTCGCGGCAAGCGTGGCGCGGACGCCCAGGGCCGTCCTTACCGACTTTATGGGTAGCCAGCGCAGCTATGGCGAGATCGGCGCGATGGCACAGGGCCTTGCTGGCGGGTTGCAGGCGCTGGGGATGGCCAAGGGGGATCGCATTGGCCTGTTCCTGCCCAACGTCCCCGACTATCTGATCGCTTATTACGGCGCGCTTATGGCGGGCGGGATCATCGTCAATATGTCGCCGCTTTATTCGGTGGCGGAACTTGCGCACCAGATGAGCGACAGCGGCGCGCGGGTGATTGTGACGAGTGACGTGCCGCAATTGATGGCGAGCGCGACGGCGCTGCTCGATCAGGGGCTGATCGACCGGATCATCGTGGGGACGCTGGCTGATTGGCTGCCCCCCGCCAAGCGCGTGCTGTACAGGTTGTTCAAGCGCAAAGACATTGCAACGCTGCCCGATGATGCGCGGATTGTCCGGTTAACGAGCGTGACCGGCGAGTTGAAGCCGGTCGCCGTCGCGGCGGACGAAATTGCGCTGATCCAGTATACCGGCGGGACGACAGGGGTGCCGAAGGGCGCGATGCTGTCGCACCAGAATTTGACGGCCAATGCGCGGCAGGTCCATGCGATTGACCCGCACCCCAACCAAGGCGACCGCATCGTTGGAGTGCTGCCGTTCTTTCACGTCTTCGCCAATACCTGTGTGCTGAATCGCACCGTACTGGCGGGCGGGATGATTGCCATGCTGCCACGGTTCGATGCCAAGGCGACGCTGGCGACTATCGCGCGGATCAAGGCGACGGCTTTGCCCGGCGTGCCGACGATGTATCAGGCGCTGATCGACCATCCGAACATGGGCAGCACTTCGTTCAAGTCCTTACGTGTCTGTATCTCGGGCGGCGCGCCGCTGGTTCCTGCGCTCAAGACCAAGTTCGAGCGTGCGACGGGAGCGCGCGTGGTCGAGGGGTATGGCCTGACCGAAAGTTCGGGGGTGGTCGCGTGCAATCCGTATGACGGGATCAACAAGACGGGCAGCATCGGCCAGCCGGTTCCGGGCACCACGGTAAAGCTAGTCGATCGGGAAGACCCAACCAAGCCCGCGCCTGACGGTGAACCGGGCGAGCTGGTATTCAGCGGTCCACAAGTCATGCAGGGTTATTGGGGCCGTCCCGATGCCGATGCCGAAACCTATATCGACGGTTTCCTGCGCAGCGGTGATGTTGCGACAATCGATGCCGACGGCTATATCCGCATCGTCGATCGCCTGAAGGACATGATCGCGGTCGGGGGATTCAAGGTCTTCCCCAGCCAGATCGAAGCGGTGCTCTATCGCAATCCGGCAGTCAAAGAAGCTATCGTGATCGGTGTGCCCGACGACTATCACGGCGAAATGCCCAAGGCATTCGTGACGTTGAACGCAGGGGCGGACGGCGCCGGCCTCAAGGAATGGCTCAACCCGCAACTGGGCAAGCACGAGCGCGTTACCGATGTAGAGGTGCGGCTCAACCTACCCAAGACGCTGGTCGGAAAACTCAGTCGCAAGGAACTGGTGGCAGAGGAACGGGCGAAGGCGGCAGCTTGACCCCTGACCCGCCGCCCGCCACTAAGGCGCACATGACCGAAGACCTGACTGCCCTGTCGTTCGAGGACGCGCTGAAGCGGCTGGAAGGCATTGTCCAGCGCCTTGAAAGCGGCGACGCCAGCCTCGATGAATCGATCACGCTTTATACCGATGGCGATGCGCTTCGGACGCAGTGCGAGCGGCGCTTGAAGGATGCGCAGGCGCGGATCGAGAA
>JAYUYR010000288.1:0-3704 GCA_043752405.1 Sphingomonas sp.
AGATGCGCATATTCGGCGGGCTTCCCGAGCCGCTTGGGATGGGGCACTTGCAACGCCAGCGAATCCTGTGCCGGCTGCGGCAGCGCGGCGAGCAGCGGCGTTTCAAAAATGCCCGGCAGGATCGTGTTCACGCGGATTTGGTCGTTCATCAGGTCGCGCGCAATGGGGAGCGTCATGCCGACGACGCCGCCCTTTGATGCCGAATAAGCCGCCTGGCCGATCTGCCCGTCTTCGGCCGCGACGCTTGCGGTATTGATGATGACGCCGCGATCACCCTCTTCGAGCACGTCGAGCGTCAGCATCCCCGCTGCCGATTTAGCGATGCAGCGGAAGGTGCCGACGAGGTTGACCTGAACCACGAAATTAAACGCGTCGAGCGGGAAATGGCGGATGCTGCCGTCCTCCTTCGACCGGCTGACCGTCTTCATCGCATTGCCGATGCCAGCGCAGTTAACGAGGATTCGTTCCTGTCCGTGCGCGGCGCGCGCTTTGGCGAAACCGGCGTCAACGCTGGCATCGTCAGTGACGTTAACTTCGCAAAACACGCCGCCGATTTCGGCAGCGAACTGCTCGCCCTTGTTACGCTGGAGGTCGAAAATCGCGACCTTGACGCCCTTGGCCGCAAGGACGCGGGCTGTGGCGGCGCCGAGGCCCGAGGCACCGCCTGTAATAACGGCTGAGATAGTGTCGTCGAGTTTCATGTTCTTCTCCCTCGTGCTCCAGCGAAGACCGAAGCCCAGCGTCGTTGCGTCAAAATTTCTAATGCCTATTCTGGATCATTGCCTGTACAGGTGCTAAGCCGTGTTACAGTCGCTCAATAATCGTGACGTTGGCAATGCCACCGCCTTCGCACATTGTCTGCAAGCCATATCGCCCACCGCGCGCTTTCAGTGCGTGTACCAGCGTCGCCATCAGCTTGGTGCCGCTCGCGCCGAGCGGATGACCAAGCGCAATTGCCCCGCCGTTGACGTTAAGCTTGGCGGGATCAGCGCCTGTATGCTTCATCCACGCCATCGGCACCGGGGCAAAGGCTTCGTTGACTTCATACAGGTCGATGTCGCCGATCGCCATCCCCGCACGCTTGAGCGCTCGGTCGGTCGCGAACAATGGTTCTTCGAGCATGATCACCGGATCACCTGCCGTCACGGTCACATTGTGGATACGCGCCAGCGGGGTTAGGCCGTGCGCCTTCAACGCTGCTTCGCTGACAATCAGGACCGCCGACGCGCCGTCGCAAATCTGGCTTGCGTTTGCTGCCGAAATGTTGCCGCCCTCCTGCAATAGTTTAACCGATCCGATGCTTTCGGGCGTCGCATCGTAACGGATGCCTTCGTCCTTTAAATGTATTTCCACGCCCTCGGGCGTTTCGATTTCGAGGCCAATGATCTCGCGCTCAAACGCGCCGTTGTTGGTCGCGGCGGCGGCGCGCATGTGGCTTTCATATGCAAACTGATCGAGCATTTCGCGCGTAAAGCCGTGCTTCTTGGCCATCAATTCGGCGCCGGTAAACTGGCTGAACATGATACCGGGATATTTTTCCTCGAGGCGTGGCGATTTGTAATTGCCCATGCCCTCTTTCATGTGGAGCATCATTGTCGAGCCCATCGGCACGCGCGTCATGCTTTCGACACCCGCCGCAATGACAATGTCCTGTGTGCCCGAGAGAATGGCTTGCGCCGCAAACTGCATCGACTGCTGCGATGATCCGCATTGGCGGTCGATCGTTACCGCAGGCACGCTGTCGGGCAGATTGCGCGCGGCGAGCACTGCATTGCGGCCGACCTGTCCCGCCTGCTGCCCGCCCTGCATAACGCAGCCCATGATAACGTCCTCGACCGCGACGCCATCAATTCCTGTACGTGTCACGATGGCTTCCAGAACAGTTGCGGCCATATCGACGGGGTGCCATCCAGCGAGCTTGCCGCCGCGCTTGCCGCCTGCCGTGCGCACCGCGTCGACGATATAGGCTTCTGCCATTTGCGTGTCCTTTGACGTGAACGTAAACTTGTAGCCACCAATTGCGCGTTCGGCTTTGTGTGGCAAGACAGATTTGGAGGATAGCATGGAAGTTTCACAGGCCGTAGCGGCAAGACGATCCGTGCGCGGGTTCCTCGACACGCCGGTTGATCTCAACCTGGTCCAGCGACTCGTGGTCGAGGCATCGCGCGCACCGTCAGGCGGTAATCTCCAGCCATGGCATGTCGATATTGTCGCCGGTGATGCGATGAACCGACTTAAGCAAACCATGATGACCAAGCTCGCAGGCGGACCCGAAACGGCCGAGTATGACATTTATCCCAAAGAACTCGTCAGCCCCTATCGTGACCGCCGCTTTACCGTAGGCGAAGCGATGTACGAACGGATCGGCATCCCCCGCGACGACAAGCTAGCACGGCGAATGTGGTTCGCGCGTAACTTCGCTTTCTTTGGCGCCCCTGTCGCGCTGTTCACCACGGTCGACAAGCGTATGGGTCCGCCGCAATGGTCGGACCTCGGCATGTTCCTCCAGAGCTTCATGCTGCTTGCCGTCGAAGCAGGGCTGGCGACCTGCGCGCAGGAATGCTGGGCGGTCTATCCCGAGACGGTAAAGGCGTTTCTTGATACGCCCGATGATCGGATGCTGTTCTGCGGCATGGCGATTGGGTATGAGGACAGGAGCGAACCGGCCAACGCGCTGCATGTTGACCGCGCGCTGCCGAGCGAGTGGTTGACAATCAAAATTGACTAAAGCTTCCGCCCGATCAATTCCTTCATGATCTCGTTCGTACCACCGAATATCCGCGTCACGCGCGCGCCGCGCCACATTTTGGCGATCGGATATTCGTTCATATAGCCTGCCCCGCCGTGAAGTTGCAGGCATTTGTCCATTACTTCCCACTGGAATTCGGTATGCCACAACTTGGCCGCTGCACCTTCCTCGGCGGTCAATTCTTTTTTCAAATGCCGCGCAATCGCCCAATCGAGATGCGCCCAGCCAACTTGTAGTTTTGACTTCAGATCGGCAAGCGTAAATCGCGTATTCTGGAAATCGATTACTGGCTTGCCGAACGCCTTGCGCTCGCGGACAAAAGCGACCGTCTCGTCATAGGCCTTCTGTGCCGACGCCTGCGCGCTGATCGCGATGGACAGGCGTTCCTGCGGCAATTCGCTCATCAAATAGATGAAGCCCTTGCCCTCCTCGCCCAGGCAATTGGTCATCGGCACGCGAACGTCTTCGAAGAACAATTCGCTTGTATCTGCCGCATCCATGCCGATCTTGTCGAGATTGCGCCCGCGTTTGAACCCCTCGCGGTCGGCCTCAACAAGGATGATCGAGACGCCTTTCCATGCTGGCTCGACCTCGGTGTCGGTCTTGCAGCAAACAAGGATCAGATCGGCATTCTGGCCATTGGTGATGTATGTTTTCGACCCATTGATGACGTAGTGATTGCCATCTTTCTTCGCTGTCGTGCGGATGCCCTGAAGGTCCGATCCCACGCCGGGTTCGGTCATCGCAATCGCTGTAATCGTCTCTCCTGAAACAAGGCGCGGGAGCCAATGCTTCTTCTGCTCCTCGCTGCCGTAGCTGATGATGTAATTGACGACGATATCAGACTGTAGCGAAAAGCCGAGCGAGGTTCCGCCGTATGCGACTTCCTCGTCGATGATCGCATTATACCCGAAATCGAGGCCGAGGCCGCCATATTCCTCGGGCACAGTCGGGC
>JAYUYR010000289.1:0-3678 GCA_043752405.1 Sphingomonas sp.
AGATCTTGCGAAAACGCCCTGCGCGGCAAGTCAGCAAACATGACATTGCGTTGCGTGCTGATGGCCCATAAGACGCTGGGGCTTCACACAATATGGGGGCGGGGCGTGATCGGCATCATCATGGGCAGCCAGTCGGACTGGGAGACGATGCGGTACAGCGCCGATGTTCTCGACGCGCTCGCTGTCCCCTACGAAAGCAAGATCGTCTCCGCACACCGTACGCCCGACCGGCTGTACGAATATGCCAGGGGTGCGGCGGCGCGCGGGATCAAGGTTATCATTGCGGGTGCGGGCGGCGCGGCGCATTTGCCGGGAATGGCCGCGTCGATGACGGCGCTCCCCGTGCTGGGTGTCCCGGTTGAATCGCACGCGCTTAAGGGGATGGACAGCTTGCTGTCGATTGTCCAGATGCCCGGCGGGGTGCCGGTGGGGACATTGGCAATCGGCAAGGCGGGGGCAATCAATGCCGCGCTCTTGGCGGCGTCGATCCTTGCGCTGTCGGATACGGCATTGGCTACGCGGTTGGCAGCGTGGCGCGCGGCGCAGACCGACGGCGTGGCAACCGATCCGGCATGACGACCCTAGCATGAAGACCCTGGCACCGGGATCGACCATCGGCATTATCGGCGGCGGACAATTGGGCCGCATGCTGGCGCTTGCCGCGGCGCCGTTGGGATATCGCATCCACATCCTCGACCCTGATCCCGATTGCTGTGCGCGGGCGGTGAGTGCAGCCTTCACGCAGGCCGACTATGGCGACCGCGCGGCGCTGACCGCGTTTGCGATGCAGGTCGACGTCGCGACTTACGAATTCGAAAATGTCGATGCCGGTCCTCTTGAGGAAATTGCTGCGCGCGTCGGGCTTTTTCCCCCGCTTGGCGCGCTCAGAATTGCACAGGACCGAATCGCCGAAAAGACCTTTGCAGCGGCACAGGGTGGGCGCACCGCCCCGTGGGCGCGGGTCGATACGCGCGCTGATCTGGATGCCGCCATCGCCCAGATCGGCACACCCGCCATCTTGAAAACAACGCGCTTTGGCTATGACGGAAAGGGGCAGGCGCGAATTCTATCCTCTTGCGATGCCGAAGCCGCCTGGAAAACCATCGGCGGCAACCTTGCGATCCTCGAAGGAATGGTCGTTTTCGGCCACGAATTCTCGATTCTCGTTGCCCACGGGCAGGACGGCAACAGCGTGACATGGGACGCGCCCGAGAACGTTCATGTCGACGGCATCCTCTCCACCTCGACCATACCACCGCACGCCGACGTCATCGCCCAGGTAGACGAAGCCAAGGCGCTTGCCGTGCGCATCAGCGATGCACTCGATTATGTCGGCGTCCTCGCCATCGAGTTCTTCGCCAGTGCCGACGGCCCCGTATTCAACGAAATGGCCCCGCGTGTTCACAATAGCGGGCACTGGACCATCGAGGGGTCGGTAACATCGCAGTTCGAAAACCACATCCGCGCGGTGTGCGGTTTACCGCTGGGGTTCACCGATCTTGTCGCGCCGCGCGTCGCGATGCACAACCTGATCGGCGACGCGGTACAGGGTTGGCCTGGAATCATGGCTTCACCCGGCGCGCACCTTCACCTCTACGGCAAAGGCGCGCCCAGTCCGGGCCGCAAGATGGGGCATGTGACGCAGGTCGGTTAAGCGCGCGTTCCCGTCATCGGCGATGTGCCGAACATCCCGGCCTTCACACCGCCCGTCAGCGTATCACCGTCGATGGTGGCATCGCATTCGAGCATCATCGGCATCGGCACTTTCATGTCCATCGTCCATGTCAGCTTGTCACCGTCGACCTTGCCATTGTCGCAGGAGAGCGAACCCATTGCGCCGGCATTGGTGCCTGACCATGTGCCGTCGCCATTATCGATTACAGTCATCACCGATTGCTGTTCGCCGAGCGGCGATTTGACGACACAGTTCCATGATCCAGCGACGTTCGACATTCATCTTCTCCTGTTTTTCATTTGCCCGCAGGCGTTGGCAGCATTTCAACGGTAAGGCCGGTTTTTGCAAGCTGTGGTTTGACGGTCGCGGCATCACCGACGATCACCCAAGTCAGCGTGGCCGGATTAATCGCCGTCCGTGCGGCGGTATCAAGGCCCGCTGCCGTCATGGCTTTGTATCGTGCAGGTAGCTTTTCGTAATAATCATCCGGTCGCCCGAGCCAGACGATCCGCTGCATTGCGCCGAGCACCGCATCCGATGTTTCAAACTGCCCCGGCAATTCGCGCGTGGCACCATTGGCGGTAAGCAAAAGCTCCGCCGCCGTCGTGCCCTTGGTCCCGAGATAATCCTTCATCTGGGTAATGAGCGCGACAACCGAATCACCTGTGCGATCAGCCTGCACCGGGGCACTGACCACGAACGACGTCCGGTTCTCATAGCCATTTACGCCCGACCCCACGCCGTAGGACCAGCCCTTGGTCTCGCGCAGATCAGTGTTGAGGCGCGACAGGAATCCGCCGCCAAGGACATCATTCGCCTGCCGCAAAAGGACGAGGTCGTCGCGTCCGGTCTGGTTCAGAACGGCGCCGCCGAGGATCACCGACTGGCCTGATGCCGGACGGTCGACGAGGTAGATTTTGTTCGTCGGTGCTGGAATATCGGCCGCAAAACTTTTTACCGGCTTAGGCGACGACGGCACCGCCCACGTCCCAAAGGCAGTTTCGAGTTGCGGCTTCAAATCTGCAAGTGTCGTGTCACCGATCACGAAAATCTGGGCATTGTCGGGACGTATCCAGGCAGCGTGGAAAGCAGCAATCGTATCGCGTGAAATCGCCGCCACCGCCGCGGCTTCGCCCGTGCCTGTGCCCGGATTGCCGTAAGGATGCGCACGGCCATAGATCAGTCCGGGGAGAATATAACCCGCAACGCCGTCGGGCGAACTCAACGTGGCCTTGATCCGCGCCAGTTGCTGGCCGCGCACCCGTTCGACTTCGCTAGAGGCGAACGCGGGATTGCGGATGATGTCCGACAGCAATCCTAGCGAAAGCCCGAGATTGGGCGTTAGCGCGTAAAGCCCGACATTGGTTCGGTCGATGCTGGCACCCGTCGAAATGCCCGCGCCCAGCCGCTCGCTTTCTTCGGCAATTTGTACTGAATTACGTGTCGCGGTACCTTCGTCGAGCGCTGCCAACATCAGGGATTGTGTGCCCAGCGCGTCCTTGGGGTCGCTTGAGAAACCGGCATCGAAACTGACTGACACGCGCACAACGGGCACCGCAGAGCGTCGCGCGAAAAAAACGGGAATGCCGTTCGACAATGTGGTGCGTTCGACGGCGGGAAAGTTCAGTTCGCTTAACGTGCCAACCGGCGGCGGTGTGCGCACCTGTGGTTTGTCGACGGGCGCTATGGCAGCCGCGGCCTTTGTTACCGTGGATGGCGCATCGCCAGTCAGCGCTAGCATTTCGGGTGAAGTATCGCGCGGCCCCGGCTCGACCGTCAAATTGAACACGGGACGCCCCATCCATTTGCGCGCCGCCATCGTGACCTGCACCGGTGTCAAACTGGCAAGCTCGCGCAGATCAGCTTTATATTTTGCCGGATTGTTGGAATAGACCAGGCCCTCGGCCAGCGCGACGGCCTTGCCGCCGAACCCACCGACTGATTCATAGCCACCGATAGTGCCCGACACCGATCTGGTCGCGACACGCCGCACTTCATCGGCG